>JBOHCW010000300.1:0-3041 GCA_050725375.1 Actinocrinis sp.
CCGCCGGCGCCGATCGAGCCGAGCGCGAGTATCACCATCGGAGAGCTCATCACCGGCGGTACCTCGCTGGCGTGGGCGTTCTCCTCCCAGCGCTTGTCACCGAAGAAGGTCATGAACATGACCCTGGTCATGTAGAACGCGGTGATGCCGGCGCCGATGATCGCGCAGGCCCCCAGGATGTACCCCCTGGTGCCGCCCTTGTCCCAGGCGGCCTCGATGATGCCGTCCTTGGTCCAGAACCCGGCGAACGGCGGGATGCCGATGATCGCCAGGTAGCCGAGGCCGAAGGTGACGTAGGTGACCGGCATGAACTTGCGCAGCGCACCGAAGTGGCGCATGTCCACGTCGTCGTTCATGCCGTGCATGATCGAGCCGGCGCCGAGGAACAGCCCGGCCTTGAAGAAGCCGTGCGTGATCAGGTGCATGATCGCGAACACGTAGCCGATCGGGCCCAGGCCGGCGGCCAGGACCATGTAGCCGATCTGCGACATGGTCGAGCCGGCCAGCGCCTTCTTGATGTCGTCCTTGGCGCAACCGATGATCGCGCCGATCATCAGCGTGATCGCGCCGACGATGGTGACCACCAGCCGCGCGTTCGGCGACAGGTCGAAGATCGCGTGCGAGCGCACGATCAGATACACCCCGGCGGTCACCATGGTGGCCGCGTGGATCAGGGCACTGACCGGGGTCGGGCCCTCCATCGCGTCGCCGAGCCAGGACTGCAGCGGGAACTGGGCGGACTTGCCGCACGCGGCCAGCAGCAGCATGAGGCCGATGCCGGTGATCGTGTTGCGATCGGCCGTGCCCACCTTGTTGAACACGTCGGTGAAGGCGAAGCCGCCGAACGTGGTGAACATCAGCATGACCGCCAGGGACAGGCCGACGTCGCCGACCCGGTTGACGATGAACGCCTTCTTCGCCGCGACCGCCGCCGAGGGCTTGTGCTGCCAGAAGCCGATCAGCAGGTACGACGCGAGGCCCACGCCCTCCCAGCCCGCGTACAGCAGCAGGTAGTTGTCGGCGAGCACCAGGACCAGCATCGCGGCGAGGAACAGGTTCAGGTACGCGAAGAACTTGCGCTTGTTCTCGTCGTGCGCCATGTACCCGACCGAGTAGATGTGGATCAGCGAGCCCACGCCCGTGATCAACAGCACGAAGGTCATCGAGAGCTGGTCGAGGTGGAAGCCGGCGTCGGCGGAGAAGCCGGGCACCGGGACCCAGGTGTAAACGTGCTGATCGTACGACCGCGCGGCGCCGGACTTGCCGAGCAGCGAGAAGAACAGCACCGCGCCGAGCGCGAACGAGCCCAGCGCGGCCGCGCAGCCGAGCAGGTGTCCCCATCGGTTGGTGCGTTTCCCGCCGACCAGCAGGATCGCCGCCCCGATCATCGGCAGCACGACGACCCACGCGGTCAGCGTGAAGACGCCGGTCGCCGCGACCGGGGCATAGGTGGACGGTGGCATCGTCGACTTTCCCTCTCTCAGTACTTAAGAAGGTTCGCGTCGTCGACCGAGGCCGAGCGGCGGGTACGGAAGACGGTGATGATGATCGCCAGGCCCACCACGACCTCGGCCGCGGCGACCACCATGGTGAAGAAGGCGATGATCTGGCCGTCCAGCTGGCCGTGCATGCGCGAGAAGGTGACGAACGCCAGGTTGGCGGCGTTGAGCATCAGCTCGATGCACATGAACACCACGATCGCGTTGCGCCGCACCAGCACGCCGAGCGCGCCGAGGCTGAACAGGATCGCCGAGAGGTACAGGTAGTTGTCCGGGTTCATGCCTCGACCTCCTCGTGGTCGCCGGCCGACGGGCCGTGCCCGTCACCGTTGCCGTTCGCGCCGACCCGCGGCAGCGGGACCGGCAGCGGCCTGATGTCGCGCGGCGCCACACGCGCGCGCAACGTCGCGTTGACGCTCAACTCCGAGATGCTGCCGTCGGGCAGCAGCGCCGGGGTGTCCACCGCGTTGTGCTGCGCGTACACGCCGGGGCTCGGCAGCGGGGTGACGATCGCGGACGGGTCCTTGCCGAAGCGCTTGAACCGGTCGGCCGCCATCTCCTTCTGGGTCTTGCGCGCGGTGACCCGCTCGCGGTGCGCCAGCACCATCGCGCCGAGCGCCGAGGTGATCAGCACCGCCGAGGAGACCTCGAAGGCCCAGTAGTACTTGGCGAACAGCAGGTGGGCCAGCGACGGCACGTTGCCGCCGGCCTGCGCGTTGGCCGCGTCCACCCCGGCGAAAACGCCCAGGTGCGCGTGCGCGAACACCCCGATCATGATCGCGGCGAACAGCGCCGCCACCAGCACGCCCGCCCAGCGCTGGCCGCGGATGGTCTCGGTCAGCGACTCGGCCGCGTCCACGCCGATCAGCATCAGCACGAACAGGAACAGCATCATGATCGCGCCGGTGTACACCACGATCTGCACGATGCCGAGGAAGACCGCGCCCTGCGCCATGTAGAACAGCGCCAGGCAGATCATCACGGCGCACAGGCACAGCGCCGAGTGCACCGCCTTCTTCGAGAAGATCAGGCCCAGCGCCCCGAGCACCGAGACGATCGAGCCGAGCCAGAACAGGAAGGCCTCGCCGTGGCCGGTGGCGGTGACCGGCGCGGCCAGCACCGCCTGGTTCGCGAGCAGCAGGGCGGGGGCGCTCATCGCGCGGCTCCCGCCTGGTCGTGCGCCTGCTCGCCGTGCTCGGCCCGGTGCGCGAACTCGGCCAGCTGCTCGTCCGAGGCGCGGGTGACCTTGCCCTGGTAGTACTCCTTCTCGGTGGTGCCCGGCTGCATCTCGTGCGGCGCGGGCACCATGCCGTCGGTCAGCCCGGCCAGCAGCTGTTCCTTGGTGTAGATCAGCGACTCGCGGCTGGTGTCGGCGAGTTCGTACTCGTTGGTCATGGTCAGCGCGCGGGTCGGGCAGGACTCGATGCACAGGCCGCACAGGCTGCACCGCAGATAGTTGATCTGGTACACCGCGCCGTAGCGCTCTCCGGGCGAGAAGCGCGCCTCCTCGGTGTTGTCCGCGCCCTCGACGTAGATCGCGTC
>JBOHCW010000301.1:0-3002 GCA_050725375.1 Actinocrinis sp.
CACCGACACTGTGGCGCGGACCGTTTCGGACCCGGAAGGCAGGGCACTTATTCCACTGCATTGATTCCACTGCACGTATTCCACTGCACTTATTCCATTGTGCTTATATGCATAACCAACGGGTCTGCCGCTGGGTCTGCTCGGTCTGTGCGCGCCCGGCTACTTGCGCGAGCCGCGGTTTCGGCGGCCGGCGATCAGCAGGCCGACGCCGAAGAACGGCAGCAGGTGCGTGCCGTGACCCAACTGGTCGGCCGCGGTGCGCAGCTGGTGCTCGGGAATCAGCTGCACGACCGCGCCGATCACGATCGCCAGCACCGCGACGACGAACACGGCCAGCGCGACGACGGCGCGGCGGTCCGTGCGCAGGACGGTCGTGGCGAACTCGCCGACGCTGCGGCGGGTCGTGCGCACAACCCAGGCGAAGGCGGCCAGCAGGATCAGCGTCACGAGGCCGCCGAAGATGCGCAGGCCGGCCGCGCTCGCGATGTCCGCGATCAGGAAGACCACGAAGGCCGCGATGAACGCGATCGCGGCGAGCCTGCGCAGCAGCAGGACGATCGTGTTCGCCAGGTTCTCGCGGGCGAGCTTCTGCTGGGGGTTGTGGCGCAGCGAGGTGCGGAAGCCGGCCATCGCGCGTGCCCAGCGTCCGTTGGCCCGGTCGAGTACCGCGATGTTGTTATGTGCCGTCGCCAGGTTCGGGTTGATCCGCAGCGCGTGCAGGTATGCGGCGCGCGCCTCCTCGGTCCGGCCGAGCTGCTTGACGACGACGCCGTACAGCACGTGCACGTCAGCCTCGTTCGGTGCCAGTTCACGCGCACGCCGTGCTGGCGCGAGGGCCGCACGCGGATCGCTGTGCCTTAGACACTCCGCGAGCAGCCAGTGACAGCGCCACTCTTCTGGAGCCAGTCGCAGGGCCTCGTGTGCCTCGCCCGTCGCCGCCGCACGGTCGCCCGCGGAGTTGTACGCGTTGGCCAGGATACGGTGTCCGTGCTCTGACCCGGGATCGGCCGCGACCGCCGCGCGCGCGGTGTCTATCGCCAGGTCCATGTCCCCGGACGCGTGATGGCAGCGCGCCAACAGGCGCAGTGCGAACGCGTTACCCGGCTCCGCCGCGAGCACCGCGCCGAGCCGGGCGCGCGCCTCGCCCGCGCGTCCGATGTCGAGCAGCGTCGAGGCGCGCATCAGCTCGCCGCGCGTGTCCCTGTCAGTCACAGCCTGTCCGTCACTGCTCGTCCCGGCCCTTTGTCCGTCGCACGGTCCGATCCGTCACAACCCGTCCGGGCCGGTCACAGCAGCTTGCGCTTCCTGAGGTACTCCAGCAGGTCGTCGTACGCGCCGGCCTCGTTGGCGAACATCGCCACGTTGCGCGCCGACTCCAGCCACGGGCCGATCGACGGGCGCACCTCGCCGATCGCGGCGTCGATGTCGCGCATCTCGATCATCCGCACCGTGCCGGACTGCGCCGAGTCCATCAGCGCCCGCTCAGCCGCGGTCTCGCACACGTGCGCCAGGTCCGCGCCCGAGTAGCCGTCGGTGTGCTTCGCCGCCGCCGCGAGGTCGATCTTCGCGACCGGCCGGCCCTTCAGATGGTGGCGCAGGACGGCCTCGCGCGCGGACTGGTCCGGCGGCAGGACCAGCACAGTGCGGTCCAGCCGGCCGGGACGGCGCAACGCGACATCCACGTCCCAGGGCGCGTTGGTCGCGGCGAGGACGAACACGCCGTCGTTCTGCGCGCCGACGCCGTCGAGCTCGGACAGCAGTTGGTTGACGGTGCCGCGCATCGAGTTCGAGCGCAGCTGGCTGCGCTTCTGGCCCAGCGCGTCGATCTCGTCCAGGAACAGCACACAGGGCGCGTTGCGCCGCGCGGTCGCGAAGATCTCGCTGAGGTTGCGCTCGCTCTGCCCGATGTACATGTCGAGCACGTCGGCGAGCGTCACCGCGAAAAAGCCCGCGCCCAGCTCGCCCGCGATCGCGCGCGCGAGGAACGTCTTACCGCATCCGGGAGGCCCGTACAGCAGCAGGCCGCCCTTGAGCGACTTGCCGTACAAGCGGCTCAGCTCCGGGTTGCGCATCGGAGCGAGGAATGCCGCCTCCAGCCGCTTCTTGACCTGCGCCATGCCGCCGACGTCGCACAGCCGTATCGCGCTGGCCTCCACGTCGTAGGCCGGTTCGGTCAGCTCCTCGTCGCCGTCGACGAACATCGGCGGCAGGATCTCGCCCAGGTCGCGGGCCGCCGCGTCCCAGTCGAAGGCCCCGTAGTCGGGCCCGGTCGAGCGCTGCGCGGGCGGTGTCGCGGCGGCCGGGGCCGCCGGGGCGCCGCTGTTCGGCGCCGCACTAGGGGCTGACGGAGCGTTAGGAGCGTTAGGCGACGACGTGGCCGTCGCAGCGGGCTCGGAGGAGGTCGTACCGGCCGCGTTCGCGCGTGACGCAGCCGATCCCGTGACGGCGCGATGCATCAGTTCCAGGGCTGTCGCGGACGTCGGATCCGCGCCCAGCACCGTGCCGAGATGGCTGATCGCCTCGGCCGTCACGCCCGCGTCGAGCAGCAGCTCCGCCAGGTGTAGCCGCAATGGCGCGTCCTGTGGCGCGGCGTCCACTGCCTTGCGCAGGCTGTCGATCAGCGGCGAGCCGTCCACGGCATCCTCCCCGACGCGTTCTCCGGCGCGCGTAGCCGGGCTAACAGTCTATGGGCGGCACACCAATCATGTTCGGACTTCGCCGACCAGGTCCCGATCATGGCACACCGATCGGTACAGCGGAGCGCCGACGTTGTTCAATACCGCGTTATTCGCTGCTGCTGTAGGGGTCGTTTCACGCGGACCCGCTCAGCTGTGACCTTCATAACGCATGTGGACGAGGGAGGCGGTCTCGTCTAAGACGTACGGCGTGGTCTCTCCGGTGTCGACGAAGCCGTAGCGCTCATAGAAGCGGTGCGCGCGATCGTTGTCCTCGTGCACGGAGAGCGTGATCAGGTCCGCCTTACCGACATCGCGTGCCCAAGC
>JBOHCW010000302.1:0-7140 GCA_050725375.1 Actinocrinis sp.
GCGCTGGAGGCGGTGCGCACCCAGGTCGCGTCCATCGCGCCGGCCTGACCCGGCACCGGACGGCGGCCGGCGTTGGTCGAGTGCAGTGTCTGAGCGCACTATCTGACTGTGCACCGGTTCTCACAGCGCGTGCGGTGTTGACCACGAACGGCGCTTTACCGGCCCAAATTGAACCGAACCGCCGCCCGACGCGTCATCCACCGTCGGGCGGCGGCGGGCGCTTGAGTGGGCCATCTGGTTTAACGAAGTCCCGCCTTCACTCTGAAGGATTAAGTACTCTGCCGGAGTAAGTGCTCTAACGGAGTGAAGACTTGTTACGCGCCGCCAGAAGCGGTAAGGAATCACCCAGCGCGCCAGCGTGCGGCAACCCAGGGAGAACGGTGAGATCGGGCAAGCGGCTCGGCATCGACGTCGGTGCGGTCCGGATCGGCGTCGCGGTCTGCGACCGGGAGGGCCTGTTGGCCACCCCGGTGGAGACGGTGGCGGCGGGCGAGGGCGACCTGGCCCGCCTGGCGGCGCTGGCGGCCGAGTACGAGGTCGTGGAGGCGGTCATGGGCCTGCCGCGCTCACTGTCCGGGGGCGAGGGCCCGGCCGCGGCCAAGGCCCGTGCCTTCGCGGGCAGGCTGGCGCGGAAAATTCGCCCGATTCCGGTGCGTCTCGTCGACGAGAGGTTGACAACCGTCACCGCGACCCGTGGACTACGCGAGTCGGGTGTGCGAGGACGTAAAAGCCGCGCCGTGGTCGATCAGGCCGCCGCGGTGGTCATCCTGCAGAACGCCCTCGACGCTGAGCGCTCTTCCGGAAAGCCGCCCGGCACTGTTTCCCCGGCCGACGACGACGTCGCGCCCCACGCCCCGGTTAAGGAGTTCGAGGCTTGAGCGACGACGCTTGGTACGGCGATCCGCAGGACCCTGTACCCGGTTCGGCCTACGGACAAGACCAGGGCGATGGGCGCAGGGCCGATCGCGCGCGTCAACCGCAGCCGCAACAGCCCGGGCAGTCGGGCCAGTACGCGCAGCAGCCGTACCCGCAGGACCCTTACCAGTCGACTCAGTATCCGCAAGGCTACCCTCAGCAATCGCAGGCATCGTACTACGAAGGGCAGCAGGGCTACCAGGAGCCGCAGGGGTATCAGCAAAACCCGCAGGCATACCAGCAGCCTCAGCAACAGACGCCCCAACCGCGGCCCCAGCAGCCCGGCCAGGGCCAGTACGCGCGCCGCCCCCAACCGCAGCAGCCGCGTCCTCAGCAGCCGCAGCGTCCGGCGGGCGATCCATACGCGTCCGGCTCGTACAACACCGATCCCTACGCCTCAGGCAGCTACGCGTCTGGTTCGCACCAGGCAGGCCCATACGCATCGTCGGACGGGTACACGCGCGGTGCCGCCGATACGAGCGGTACCGGATACCCGCCGGGCGCGCGTGACGGATACGCGACCGGGAGTTACCCGTCGGGCTCCTACCCGACCGGCTCGTACCCCACCGGCGAGTATCAGACGGGAGAGTACGGCACGGGCGAATACCCGGCTGCCGGTCCGTCAGTTCGCGGCCGCGGACGTCCGGCGCCCAGTCAGAACCCGCAGGGCCAGGAGGCGCCGTACGGCAGCCGACGCCGTGCACCCGGTCCGGCTGATGCCGCCACGGCTGCGGCGGCCGCCGGTCCCGCCGCGTCGGGCAGTTACACACAGTACGGGGACGAGGACGAGTTCCCGGCGCGCACGTCGCCGTCTTCGCGCCGTGTGCCCGGTCGTGATGCCGAGTCCGACACACGCTCCGAAGGCGAAACGCGTTCGCGCCGCCGCGGTGCCCCCGCGCACGAAGACGAGGCGGCCGACGACGGCCGGTTCAAGCTGATCGACGAGGAGGACGAGCAGGCCCCCGGCAACGGGCGCGGCCGCAAACCCAAGCAGAAGAAGGGCCGCAACTGCCTCGCCGTTTTCATCGCCTTCTCGATCATCGCGGGCGGCCTCGGCTACGGCGGTTACAAGGGCGTCCAGTGGTACCAGGGCAAATACGGCCCGCCGCCGGACTACACCTCCTCGGCCGGCACCGGCGCCAAGATCGACGTGAACGTCCCGAACGGCGCGGGCGGCAAGACCATCGGCGGCCTGCTGTACAACGCCGGCGTGGTCAAGAGCCAGCGCGCCTTCACCAACGCGTGCAACGCCAACCCGAAGTGCGCGACCATACAGGCGGGCACGTATCTGATCCCCAAGGGCATCAGCGCGACGGCCGCCGTCAGCGCGCTGCTCGACCCGAAGAACCAGGACAGCAAGACGCAGCTGATCACCTACAGCGGCGAGCGCGCGGGGCAGATCTTCAAGCAGCTGACGGCCAAGACCGGCTGGAAGGACGCGGACATCCGCGCGGCCATCGCCGGCGGCAAGATCGACCTGCCGTCCTGGGACACCGGCCAGCCCGGCGCCAAGTTCCCGTACGCGCACATCGAGGGCTTCATCGGGTCCGGGACGTACGTGCTGACCGACTTCAAGACGCCGGCCGACCTGCTGAAGAAGATGGTCGACGTGCAGTTGGCCATGTTCAGCATGGAGGACCTGGCGAACAAGGCGAAGCAGCTGAACCTGACCGAGTACAAGGCGCTGATCATCGCCTCGCTCTCGCGCGCGGAGGCGGGCACGAACACCAGCGACCTGAACAAGATCGCCGGTGTGGTGTTCAACCGCTTCGACAGCCCGAACAGCTTCGCGCACCTCGGCTTCGACACCTCGACGCTGTACGGCATGGGGAACGTGGGCACGGTGCCCGACAACAAGGACACCGCGAACCCGTACAACACCAGCGTGTTCGGCATCAAGGGCCTGCCGCCGACCCCGATCGACAGCCCGGACCAGCAGGCGCTCGACGCCGCGCTGACCCCGAACCGCGACAACAAGTACTACTACTTCTGCGCGACACCGGACGGTGTGCAGTACGCACAGGACAACACCCAGTGGCAGGCGCTCGGCCACAGGTACCCGGGCCTGTGCGGGTCGGGGTGACCACGCGCCGGCCGCACGTGAGCCGGTGCGCCAATACGTGGCCGGTGCGGTGGTGACACACCGGTACCGGGCGGCCGTGCTCGGCTCGCCGATCGCGCACTCGCTCTCGCCGGTGCTACACCGGGCCGCTTACCAGCGGCTCGGGTTCACCGGGCGAGAGTACGGGGCGTTCGAGGTGGACGAGCGCGCACTGCCCGGGTTCCTTGCCGGGCTGGACCGCGCGCAGTGGTCCGGGCTGTCGCTGACGATGCCGCTCAAGCGCGCGATCATCGCGCTGGTCGACGAGGTGAGCGGCACGGCGCAGGCAGTCGGGGCGGTCAACACGGTCGTGTTCGCGGACGATGGCACCTTGCGCGGCGACAACACGGACGTGCCCGGCCTCGTCGCCGCGCTGGCCGAGCGCGGGATCCGCCGTGCGCGATCAGCAGCCGTACTCGGTGGCGGCGCGACGGCGGCGTCGGCGGTCGCGGCGCTCGCGTCGATCGTCGGACGCGACGGAACCGTCGAGGTGTACGTACGTTCGCTCAGTCGCGCCGAACAGCTGATGCCGACAGCTGAACGCGTCGGCGTGACGTTGAGGGTGCGAGCGTGGAAGGAGGCCGGCGACAGCCTGCTGCGACACGAGCTCGTGGTGAATACGACCCCTGCCGGCGCCGCGGACGAGCTTGCCGCCGTCGCCGAGAACGCCGTGGCGCAGAAGGCGTTCGGCACACTTTTCGACGTGCTCTACCATCCCTGGCCGACGCCGCTCGCGGCGGTGTGGGAGCGCGCCGGGGCCGTGGTGCTCGGCGGTCTCGACCTGCTGATCCACCAGGCGGCGTTGCAGGTCGAGCTGATGACGGGCGCCGATCCGGCGCTGCATGACACGGTCGTCGCGGCGATGCGCGCGGCGGGAAACGCCGCGCTCACCGAGCGCTGATTCCGAGGCACCGCCCTCAAATCTCAAGCTCAGTCTGGAGGAGTTCCCCTTCTGGCGCGCCCACGCCGAGCCGTACGCCGGTCAGCTCACCGATGCGCGAGACCAGGGCGGTGAACGAGCCGATCCCGGGTGCCGCCACCGCGACGCCCTCGGGCACGCGGCTCCATTCCCAGCCGTGGTGTTCGACATAGCCGATGACGCAGTCCACCGACCCCTCGCCGAAGGTGTCAGCACCCTCGATCAGCACGCGCGGCACGTCCTCGATGCGCGGCCGCGCCATCGGAACCCCGGGATCGCAGACCACGTAGTAGATCCTGCCGCCGTCGTCGTCCGCGGAGGCGCTGTGGCCGATGTAGCCGCAGGCGCCGAGGATGCCCATCGACGTCCACGCGATCATCTCGGCGGCGTCGTGAGGGTTCTGCGGCGCGTCGGCGATACCGACCACGCCGAACGCCGGCGTGACCAGCTCGGGTATCGCGTGATGCTCGCCCAGCTCGCGCAGCCGCAGCGACTGCTCGACCAGCGCCGGGTCGCCGCCCCACATCTCGGGGTTCGCCCACGACCAGGTCCAGACGCCGCCGGGGGACAGCGCGCCGAGCGCGTCCACCTGGAAATCGCGGCCGGACTGCTGGTAGCTGCGCGTGGTGTGGTCCACGGACCAATCGCCGAGCGGCAGGTAGTCGAGGAACGCTTCGAGCTGCTCGGTGACCCATGCGGCGTGCCTGTTCCCGGCCGCGTTGAACGGCGCGCTGAACTCGGCCAGCGTCATGGCGTCCGGACTCTGTACGGGCTCCGGCGCGGCGATCGCAGGCTTCTGGCCGGCCGGCTGTGCGATCGGCGCAGGTTCCTGATGCACGGCCTCGGGTACGGCGGCCGGCGGCTCTGTCCGCGGCTCGGCCTTCGGCTTCGGCTTCGGATGCCGCTGCGGCAACGGTTCGGGCGCGGGTTTCGCAGGTTGCTGCCGCTGTGCCGGTTCTTGAGGCCCCTGATGTGCGTTCAACATCGCCATCAGCTGCGCGCTGACCGCCTGGCCGACCTGCGGTCGCACCGGCGCGAGCACGTGTCGCCGTGACCTGATGTGCGCGAGAAGTTCCGGCTGTGGCGGCAGTTGGTACAGGCCCAGGTAGTAGCCGACGGCAGCCGGCCACACCCACACGCCGTCGGTGTGGAACGCGCGCGGCACGTTCGCGGGCGCGGAGGCCACCATCTCGTCACGTGTAGTCCCCGGCGCGGCCAACGCGACCGTCGCGCGCGTGAGGTAGGCGAGCAGCGCCGGAATCTCCCGCGGGTCGAGCTGCGGCCGCGAGATCGACGGCGCGCCGTCCGGCTTCACCCCGTCGAATACGCGCGCCAGCGGATACTGAGGCTGCGCCGCCGGTTGCTGTGGGCTCTGCTGCTGCGAACCCTGCTGTTGCGAACCCTGGTACGTACCGGCGGCCGGACCCGCGCCCGTCCCCGCTCCCGGCCCGCCGAACCGGGAGTCGCGCGGTGGCGGCACGAGCGGCGGGAGCTGCCGCCCACCGCTGTCATCGCCCCGCGACGCCCCGTCTGGCTCTTGCATCCCCGCTCCTCCGCCGTCGCGCTCGCCGCCGTGGGACGGTGCAGTTTCCCATCGAGTCGACGCCCCCGCAATTCGGCGCCGCGTATTTGATCAACTCACTGATTTGCGGCGTGCCGAAGCCCCTGCCGCGAAGGTTCGCACGCGTGTCCCGCGCCTACGCGCTCAGCCGCAGCGCCACCGGATCGCCTGGCCGCAGGTCGAACTTCGCCGACGCCGACTTCCCGTTCAACGCCAGCGCGAACAGCCCCGCCGCGTCGATGTATCCGACCGGTTCGTTCAACTGTACGTCCGCGAACGTGCGGTTGAACGGCAGCCGCACCTCACCCGTGCGACAGTGCAGCCGCAGCAGTTCGCCCTCACGCAGCCCACCGTCACGCAGCAACGCCGCCGGAAGCGAAGTCTGCACATTGCCGAAGCGGTCGATGGTCAGCACTTCGCCCTCAAGCCGGTGCGCCGTCAGACGCGCTACCGGCTCTGAAAGCTGCACCAGGTCCTCCACGGGCACGGACGCGCCGACACGCGCCGGCGGCATGTTGCTCGCCAGCCGCGCCGCCACGGGCGCGAACACATCGCGACCGTGGAAGGTCGCCGACACCGGCTGTCGCATCACGTCGAACGACGTGATCTCGTAAGCCGCGCTCGCGCCGCCTAATGCGCGCGCGGCCGACATGAGCAGCCCGTTGTCCGGTCCGACCAGATACGACCGGCCGGCCTTCACGACCAGCGCTCGCCGCTTCGTCCCCACCGTCGGATCGACCACGGCCAGCAGCACGCCCGGCGGCAGGTACGGAGCGGCCTGCGCGAGCAGCGCGGAGCCGCGCCGCAGGTCACCCGGCGGAACCTCGTGGCTCAGATCGATCATCCGCACCAGCGGGGCGAGCGTCGCGACCACCCCGTGGCAGATCCCGACGAAGCCGTCGGACAGCCCGTAGTCGGACAGGAAACCGATCCATCCCGTCCGCGCGACGCCCGGATCCGCTTGTGCACTCATCTCCGTAATCTAAACGGCACAGGTGGCCCACAAGTAGCCGCCCGGTGACCGGACGTGGCTCGGACGATCATTTCTTCACTTCTTACACGTCCTAGAAGCTGCGCGCGGTGAATGCCGACCGTGTTGTCGGCGCGGCCGGTGCCGCGCGTCCGGTACGCCATTCCGTGCGGCCTCTTACGTTTATCGGACCGTATCCCGGGCTGTGGATGAGGCCGTGGAACCGTCGGCCCGGCGTGGGATGATCGAGGCATGTTGCGTTGGCTCACCGCAGGGGAATCGCACGGCCCCGCCCTGGTTGCGATCGTCGAGGGGCTGCCCGCCGGCGTGCGCACGTCCACGAAGGCGGTCTCGGACGCGCTCGCCCGTCGCCGCCTCGGCTACGGCCGCGGCGCCCGGATGAAGTTCGAGCAGGACGAGGTCGCGTTCCTCGGCGGCGTACGGCACGGCCTGACCCAGGGCGGCCCGGTGGCCGTGCGGATCGGCAACAGCGAGTGGCCGAAATGGGAGTCCGCGATGGCGGCCGACCCGGTCGGCGCCCCCGGCGCGCCCGACGAGGTCGAGCCCGGCTCCGCCGACTTCTCCGCCACCGGCGACGGCCAGGCCCGTAACGCCCCGCTGACCCGGCCGCGCCCGGGCCACGCCGACCTCGCGGGCATGCAGAAGTACGGGTT
>JBOHCW010000303.1:0-5271 GCA_050725375.1 Actinocrinis sp.
CCGAGCGATGACCTGTCACTGTTCGAGGTCCCCTCGGCCCCCGCCGAGGAGCACATCCCCGAGACCGCCTCGCTCTGGCGGGGCAACCCCCTGGCCGTCGCGGGCGCGGCGCTCTCGTTCCTTCCGCCGGTCGGCGCCGCGCTGTCCGGCGTCGGACTCGCCCGGTCCAGGAGCCGGTTCGGCCTGGGGCGTCGGATCGCGCTGTCCGGCATCGCGCTGTCGGTCGTGTTCCTGGCCACGGAGGTCTACCTCGGCGCGACCGCGCCGATCCTCGACTCCGGCTGCTGGGACGCGAGCTCACCGGCCTCGCAGCTGCGCGCCATCCAGGCGAATCCCGGCATTGACCTGACCGTGCTGTCCAACGAGCTCGACTCGATACAGACCGCGTTGGACGGCGCCGCCGCCAACGCCGGCAGCGACCAGGTACGCGTGAAGCTACAGCTGGTCGCGGGCGACGTGAAGACGGTGAGCGACGACGTCACCGGCGAGCGGAAGTCCGGAGACATGGGCAACCTCGTCGTCGACCAGATCAAGCTGGAGACGGACGGGGTCGCGGCAGACGCGTACTGCCACTCGTTGTAGGTACAGGTCCCGCTGGAGGAATGGGCCGGCGCGCTACTGCTTGGCTATGCCGTGCCGGTACGCATAACGCACCGCCTGCGCACGGTCGCGCACGCCGGTCTTTGCGAACAGATGGTTGATATGCGTCTTGACCGTGGCCTCGGACACGAACAGTTCCCCGGCGATCTGGTTGTTCGTGCGTCCGGCCGCGATAAGGCGCAGCACCTCGATCTCACGCGACGTCAGGTTGTCTGGAGCCGGCGCTATCGCCTCAGGCAGCGACGTCGTGCGTGAAGTGGTCGCCGCCGTGACGAGCCTGCGATGTACCTCACCGTCGAGCACTGACTGGCCCGCGGCCGCTGCGATCACCGCGCGCGCGATGTCCGCGCGGCCCGCGTCCTTCGTCAGGTAACCGAGTGCTCCGGCCTGAAGCGCGCCGTGGATCGAGGCGTCGTCGGCATACGTCGTGAGCACGACGACCTTCGTACGCGGATGGTTCGCAGTGATCTGCGCGGTCGCCTCGATACCGTCCATCGCCGGCATGTGCAGGTCCATCAACACCACGTCCGGATCCGCGTCGGCGACCGCCGCCACCGCCTGGCGGCCGTCCGCGGCCTCGGCGACGACGCTGATCTGCGGATCCAGACCGAGCAGGGTGACCAGGCCGTCGCGCACGGCCGCCTGGTCGTCCGCGACCACGACCCGGACCGGTGGCTTGGCGGAATCGGCAGGAGCGGCACGGTCGTTCACGCCTCCAGACTAGGGCGCGACCTCCGCGGCAGCGTTGCGCGGGATCGCCAGGCGGACACGCCAGCCCTCGCCGTGCGGCCCCGCGTCGAGCGTGCCGCCGGCCAGTTCGGCCCGCTCCTTCAGCCCGGCCAGGCCGTAGCCGCCGCCGGACGCGTGCAGCGCCGTGATCGGGCCGGTCGCGGCCAGGTTCGTCACGGTGAGCTCGATCGTCGACTCGCCGCAGCTGAGCGCGATCTCGATCGGAGCGTTCGGCGCGTGCTTGCGCGCGTTCGTCAACGACTCCTGCGCGGTGCGGTAAAGGGCGAGGGATGCGTCGGGCGCTAAGCCGATCGGTTCGCGCTCTGCGATGACTGTGGCGGACGCGCCGGTATCAGCCTCATAAGACTCGGCGAGTTCGGTAAGCAGCGTCCGTAGCGGCGGCGTGTCTTCGCGCAGTGCCGCGATCGCGCGACGGGTCTCGGTAAGGCCCTCGCGCGCAATACGGCGCGCCTTGACGACGTAGCCGTGCGCCTTTGCGGGATCGGTGCCGGTGGTAAGAAGCGCATCGGCTGCCTCAAGCTGCACGGTGAGCGCGGACAGCGAGTGCGCGAGCACGTCGTGGATCTCACGTGCGATCCGGCTGCGTTCGGCCAGGGCGGCCGCGTGCGCCTGCTCACTGTTCGCACGCTGCGTTTCGGTGACGAGTTGCTCAGCGGTCTCGGCCCGCAGGATCTGCGCACGCCGCGCGATGCCGAGTGCGTATAGGCCGTACAGCAGACCGACATACCCGACACCGGTGCCGAGGTTCGCGTGCGACAGCGTCGCGGTAACCAACATCGCCGCACTGAACGCGGTCGGAGCCAGCAGCGCCCACAGCGCCGGGAAGCGTGTCCCGCCGGCCAGCGCGGACAGCGCGGGGAACCGGATCCCGCCGGAGAACGAGGCGAGCGCCGGGAAGACCACCGCGACCGTCGGCATGTGCAGGCCGGTCAGAACGGCGCCGCCCAGGCCGTACAGCGCCACCGCGGCGATCACCGCGCGCTCGCCGATCCGCTGCGAGGCCGGTAGCAGACCGGCCGACCACAACAGCCAGGCCGCCGCGCACACCCCGCTCAGGATCGCCGCCGCCAGACCGTCGCCGGTCAGCGCGAACGGAACCGGTCCCGAGCCGATTCCCCACAGAGTGAAGCCCAGCGCGATCCCCCGGCCGACGAACCTGCGTCCGTCCGTCACCGCGTTCAGCCGCTCCGCCGACCATTGCTGTGTCCAGTCGCTCACGGTGGACACGGTATTACCGTACGGTTCGCGATCGCTGGACACGCTGGACACCGTTAACGCCGTCGGTTTATCGGACGATCTGCGGGCTGAGGCCGAGACCGCCGGTGCGCACCGCCACCGACAGGTTCTCGCCGAGCAGCGAGATCCCGAACATCAGCAGCAGGCTGGCGCTCGCGACCGCTTTGGCGACCCCGAACGACGGCGCCGTGACATCCATGCCGACCCGCACTGCGATCGTGCCGATCCACAGCGCCGCCGTGACCAGCGAGTAGCGCCGGACGAGCTGTCCGTTCCGCTCGAACACCCGCACGGTCGCGCCGCGCAGCAAACCCAGTGCCAGTGAGATGCCGCCGCCGACGACGAGAAACGCCACGTCACCAGGCGTGATCTTGACCGGCGGGTGCTGGCCGCTCAGGTGCGAGAGGTTGACGACGCCGATGACCGCCAGCAGCAGCGGCAGCGTCCACCGGCGCCGGTCGCCGCGCACCGGGCGCGCAGCGGCGCGACGGGCGACGACAAGGATCAGGACGCCGATCGCGACGAGGGCCTGAACGATGGTCAACGACGTGCTCATGGCAGATGCACTCCCCAGATCCGAACGCTTGGGTTCAACGGTCGGATGCGGTGCTGCATCCGACATCTCGAACCTACGGATCGCGCTGACCAGCGGGATCAACCCACGGGTGGGGTCCGGGTGGAACCCGGGTCTAGAAGAGCACTGTGCGCGGGTTGACGTCCCCGTGCTCCGGAACGCCCTCTTAAGGCGGCGGCTGACGCTTACGCGGCGAGATCGACGGCAGCTCTAGGAACCCCTCCGCGTATGCGTACGCGACGCCGATGCGTGGAAGGTCGGACGAGCGTTTGTACAGCACGAAGCGCGGTTCCCAAATCGGACGATACTTCGCGTTAGCCCGATAGAGGGACTCGATCTGCCACCAGCGGGAGAAGAACAGCAGCACGGCGCGCCACAGCCGCAGCACCGGACCGGCACCGAGCCGCGAGCCGCGCTCGAACACCGCGCGGAACATCGCGAAGTTCAGCGAGATCCGCTCGACCCCGACGTCCGCGGCCCGCTGGATCAGCTCGATCACCATGAACTCGATCACGCCGTTGTCCGACGCCTTATCACGCCGCATCAGGTCCAACGACAGGCCGTTCTTGCCCCACGGCACGTAAGACAGCAGCGCGCACAGCCGGCCCTCGAAATCGTGGCACTCGATCATCACGCACCGACCGTCCGCCGGGTCGCCCAACCGGCCCAAGGCCATCGAGAAGCCGCGCTCGCTCGCGCCGTACCGCCAGGTGTCCGCGGCCTTGACCAGCGCGGCGAACTCGTCCGGCGGGATGTCCTCATGCCGGCGGACGCGCGCGGTGTACCCGCCACGCTTGACCCGGTTGTACGCCTGCCGCACCACGCGCATCGCGCGGCCGTCGAGGGTGAAGTCGGCGACCTCCACGACCGCCTCGTCGCCGAGCTCCAGCGCGGTCAGACCGTGCCGCTCGTAGACCCGGCCGCCCTCCTCGCCGGCCCCGGCCACGGCCGGCGTCCACGCGTGCTGATACGCCTCGGTCAGCCAGGCGTCGATCGCGCCCGGCCAGGCCTCGGGGTCGCCCAGCGGGTCGCCGGAGGCCAGCGACACCCCGGCGACCACCCGGTACGCGACGGCCGCCTTGCCGCTGGGCGAGAAGACCACCGCCTTGTCCCGGCGCAGTGCGAAGTAGCCGAGCGAGTCGCGCTCGCCGTGCTTGTCCAGCAGCGCGCGCAACCGCTCCTCCTCACCGGCCGAGTGCAGCCAGCGGCCGCGCGGCGAGCGGAACAGCGCGTAGAGGAACAGCAGGAACAGCGCCAGGCTCATCAGGTTGATGATGATGCCGACCCAGTGCGGCACGACCAGGCCGTCCGGCGCGTCGTCGTCCCCGGCCAGCGAGGCGACCCGGGTGAGCGTGTAGTTGATCCGGTCGGCGATGCTGGACTGCGCGACGGTGCCGAACGCGCTGACCAGCAGCGAGCCGACGACCACCGCGGCCGCCCCGCCGCCGAGCAGCACCGCGGCGGCGAGCTTCGGGTTGTTGCGGTCGCCCTTCGCGTAGAACTCGCGGCGGCCGAGGAGCAGCGCGGCCCAAAGAAGCACGGTCACCGCGGCCGAGAACCAGTCGAACGCGTGGTTGCGGAAGTCGGCGAAGAACATCGCGTACACGTAGAGCCCGGCGACCGGCGTGGTCAGGATCGTGTTGAAGTACCAGGCGGCGCGTTTACGACGTCCCATGGTGACGGCCATGAACGCGGTGAACGCGGCCGACGCGTAACCGGCCGTGACCAGGTAGGGCGTAAAAAGCTGCCCTGAGTTGTGCTTGTGCACGGTGCTGCCGAACGAAACGAACAGGGCGCCGAGCAGGTTCACCCACGCGGCGATCCTCAGGTACCAGACCGCACACGCAGCCGCCGGCTTACGCAGCTTCCCGCCGAATAAGCCCGGTTCCTGCCCGACCGCATCCGCGTGGTTCCGGCCGGCCGAGCGCTCCGTCGTGCCCGCTGCCATCGCCGCCGCGTCCCTTCGCTGCCCGATTCGTCCCGTCCATCCTGACGGAGACGGGTCCGGGGACGCGAACCGGACAGCCGCGCCCGCCCGGCCGTGAGCTCGGGCGGGCACGGCCACCGGTCACTGCGCCGGTGCCGTCAGGCGGCGGCGATCAGGTACGCGC
>JBOHCW010000304.1:0-11346 GCA_050725375.1 Actinocrinis sp.
CGCCCAGCACAATTTCCTGCTCGGCGAACCACACGCCGCGCAGGTCGTCGATCCGGTCGATCACCACCAGCGCCGCGGGCCGCAGCCCGCCGGCGTTGACGCGCGCCATCACCTCGGTGCCGCCGGCCACTACCGTCGCGTCCGGGCGCGCCGCCAGCGCGTCCAGCGCCTCAGTCGTCGTGCCGGGCAGAAAGACCGCCGGTCCAGCGGCCGTGGCACCGGGCGCCGACGCGGCTACTTGGCACCTTCCGAGGCGTCCTCGTCCTCGTGGAAGAACTCCGGGTCCTCGTAGATCTCCTTGCAGGTCGGGCAGATCGGGAACCGGCTCGGGTCCCGGCTGGGCACCCACACCTTCCCGCACAGCGCCGTCACCGGGGTGCCGAGCACCATCGCCTCGGTGATCTTCTCTTTCTCCGCGTAGTGGGAGAACCGTTCATGGTCGCCGTGGTCGGTGCTGACCTCGACCCGCTCCTCGGTGATGGTGGCGGTGCCGCCCGAGAGAGTGTCCGCTGCCGTACTCATGAGGCGAGTCTACGAGCCGAGAGGCCGTGCCGGGAGCCGTTCGCGATACGGGGTAACAAAATATGTTTCCCGGTCAAAGGGCACGGCGCGCCGCCAGCGTCACCCGGCGATCACGCGCAGTGCATCCGCATCTGTATTTCAGGCGGGCTTAAGCGGTACCTAAGCGGTACCTAAGGTGCCCCTCAGAACTGAACGCAGCGGATCGACCGCGCTCAGTTCATCGCCGGATCCTCCGGGAACGTCGACAGCAGGGCCAGCTCGCCGCGCTGGCGCCGCAGCACCGAGCGCCACGTGCGGTCCGGGTCCAACGTGAACGCGTCACCGGGCGCCGGGTCGACCACGTACCACGCGCCCTGCGCCATCTCCCGCTCCAGCTGGCCGGAGCTCCAGCCCGCGTACCCGGCGTACACCCGGAAAGCCGATATCTCCGCGGCAAGCACCTCCGGCGGGATGTCCAGGTCGACCAGGCCCAGGTCGCCGTGCACCCGCCGCCAGCCCAGCGGCTCGCCGGCCCCCGGCCGCGGCACCGAGCGCAGCTCGGCCAGGCCCAGCGCGGAGTCCAGCGCCACCGGGCCGCCCTGGAACACCATCGGCAGCGGCTCGGCCAGCTCGCTCCACGCGGGCAGCACCTCGCGGACCGGCACCGCCGTCGGCCGGTTGACCACCACGCCCAGCGTGCCGTCGCCGTCGTGGTCCAGCACGAGCACCACGGTCCGGTCGAAGTTCGGATCCACCAGCAGCGGCGTGGCGACCAGCAGCCGCCCGGTCAACGCGACCTCGGTCATGGAGCCATCCTCTCAGGCGGATCATCCGCCGCGGAGTGTTGTCCGGATCCGGGTGTCTCCGGGTGTCGGCGCGGCCCGCCCGCGCTGCGCCCGCGCTGCACCCACTCTCCGGCCCACTCTCGGCCCACTTTCCGGCCACCCGCACGTTCCGACGCATCCGCGGCCGCGCCCGTGCCGACGCCGCAATCGCTTCAGCAGCAGGCGAATCGGCCCGTACGGCCGCGGATCGCGCATGGCCGTGCGAACGCATCCGGCGCGTATTGCGCCGCACCGGCGCGACTCTGGCAGACTGGGCGCTTGTTCCGCCCCGAGATCCGGACCTCAGCAGTCAGAGCAGCACCACAAACGTCCCCGGGACCGGCGCCGCAGGTTCCCGGACGCCCGCCGCCGGGCCGACGACGCAGACACGGAGCCATGAACAGCGCACCCGCCTCCTCCCCGCCCCGTCCCGCCGCACCGGCCGGCACCGCCCTGCTGCGCCCCGACCGGATCCACGTCACCGGCGGCACCCCGCTCAGCGGCGAGGTGACCCTGCGCGGGGCGAAGAACCTCGTGCCGAAGGCCATGGTCGCCGCCCTGCTCGGCAGCGGGCCGAGCATCCTGCGCAACGTGCCGCGGATCAGCGACGTGCGCATCGTGACCGGCCTGCTGGAGGCGCACGGCGTGACCGTGCGCACCGGCGACAGCCGCGACGAGCTGATCCTCGACCCGACCTCGGTGGAGATCGCGGACCACGCGGAGATCGCCGCGCACGCCGGGGAGAGCCGCATCCCGATCCTGCTGTGCGGCCCGCTGCTGCACCGGATCGGCCACGCGTTCATCCCGGACCTGGGCGGCTGCCGGATCGGCGACCGGCCGATCGACTTCCACCTCGACGCGCTGCGCGCGTTCGGCGCGGTGGTGGACAAACGCTCAGACGGCCTGCACCTGGAGGCCCCGCAGCGGCTGCACGGCACGAAGATCACACTGCCGTACCCGAGCGTCGGCTCCACCGAGCAGGTGCTGCTGACCGCGGTGCTGGCCGAGGGCGTCACCGAACTGCGCAACGCCGCCACCGAGCCGGAGATCGTGGACCTGATCGCGGTCCTGCAGAAGATGGGCGCGATCATCTCGGTGCTGGACAACCGGATCATCCACATCACCGGGGTGGACCGGCTCGAGGGCTACAACCACCGCGCGCTGCCGGACCGGCTCGAAGCCGCCTCCTGGGCCTGCGCCGCGCTGGCCACCGGCGGCGACATCCTGGTCCGCGGTGCGCATCAGGGCTCGATGATGACCTTCCTGAACACGTTCCGCCGGGTCGGCGGCGCCTTCGAGGTCGACGACAGCCCGACCACCCCCGGCATCCGGTTCTGGCACCCCGGCGAGCCGCTCAAGGCGCTGGCGCTGGAGACCGACGTGCATCCCGGCTTCCAGACCGACTGGCAGCAGCCGCTGGTGGTCGCGATGACCCAGGCGCAGGGCCTGTCGATCGTGCACGAGACGGTGTACGAGAAGCGGCTGGGCTTCACCAGCGCCCTGATCTCGATGGGCGCCCAGGTGCAGCTGTACCGCGAATGCCTCGGCGGCACCCCGTGCCGGTTCGGGCAGCGCAACTTCATGCACTCGGCCGTCATCTCCGGCCCGACGAAGCTGCACTCGGCCGACCTGGAGATCCCGGACCTGCGCGCCGGCTTCTCGTACCTGATCGCGGCCTTGGCCGCGCAGGGCACCTCGACCGTGCACGGCATCTCGCTGATCAACCGCGGCTACGAGGACTTCGACGAGAAGCTGACCGCCCTCGGCGCCCGCTTCGAGTTCGGCGAGTTCGCCCGCGACTGACCCGAGCGCGGCTGATCCGAGCCCGACTGACCCGAGCGCGACTGATCCGGTGCGTCTCAGTACAGGCTGACAGGGCGTCACGGCGGCGGGGGGAATATCCTCCCGCCGCCGTCGACTTCTCCGGCGGGACCCGCGAATCGAACCGTGGAGGCGCAGGCAGATGAGCAACGCGATCGTCGTCAGCAGCACCGGTGGGCCCGAGGCCCTGAACTACACGCGGGGGCCGGCGCTCGAAGCCGGTCCCGGACAGCTGCTGGTGAAGGTCGCCGCCGCCGGCGTCAACTTCGTCGACACGTATCACCGCACCGGCGCGTACAAGCGGCCGCTGCCGTTCACGCCGGGCGGCGAGTTCGCGGGGATCGTCGAGGCGGTCGGCGAGGGCGTCGAGGGCTTCGCGCCCGGCGACCGGGTGGCGACCTCGGACAGCGTGAGTGGCAGCTACGCCGAGTACAGCCTGGTCAACGCCGACCGGGCCGTGCGCGTGCCCGAGTCCGTGCCGCTTGAGACGGCCGCGGCCGGCCTGCTGCAGGGTCTGACGGCGCACTACCTGACGACCTCGACCTGGCCGGTCAAGTCCGGCGACACGGCTCTGGTGCACGCCGCGGCCGGCGGGATGGGTCTGCTGCTGACCCAGATGATCAAGGCGCGCGGCGGCCGGGTGATCGGCACCGTGTCCACGCCGCAGAAGGAACTGCTGGCCCGCTCCGTCGGCGCCGACGAGATCATCCGATACACCGAGGTCGACGACCTGCCGGCCGCCGTGCGCGCGCTGACCGAGGGCGGTCGCGGCGTCGACGTGGCCTATGACGGCGTCGGCAAGACGACCTTCGACGCCTCGCTCGCCTCGCTGCGCGTACGTGGCATGCTCGCCCTGTACGGCGCGGCCAGCGGCGCGGTGCCGCCATTCGAGATCCAGCGGCTCCAGTACAGCGGCTCGATCATCCTGACCCGCCCGACGCTGGGCCACTTCGTCGCCACGCCGGAGGAGTTCGCCTGGCGCACCGGCGAACTGCTGGCCGCGATCGCCGACGGCACCCTGACGATCACGATCGGTGCCCGCTACCCGCTCGCCGAGGCCGCCGCCGCGCACACCGCGCTGGAATCACGCGCCACCACCGGCAAGGTCCTGCTCATCCCGTAACCCCGCCTGGTACACGCGATACAGCGCCTTTACACGGTCCTGGCGGGACGAACCGCCCGCTGAGATGCCTGTGGCGCGCACCGATCCGGTACGCGCCACAGGCAATTGCTTTGCTCCTATGTTTTGCTCCTACTGGTCCCGCTCGTCCTCTGCTGCCGCGCGCACGGCCTCGGCGACCGACGGCGCCACGTGCGGGTCGAACACCGACGGCACCACGAAGTTCGCGTTCAGCTCGGCGTCCTTGACCACCCCGGCCAGCGCGTACGCCGCCGCCAGCAGCATCGTCTGCGACACCTTGTGCCCGTGCGCGTCCAGCAGCCCGCGGAAGACGCCGGGGAACGCCAGCACGTTGTTGATCTGGTTCGGGAAGTCGCTGCGCCCGGTCGCCACCACCGCAGCGTGCTCGCGCGCCGCCGCCGGGTCCACCTCCGGGTCCGGGTTCGCCAGCGCGAACACGATCGCGTCCGGCGCCATCGTGGCGATGTCCTCGCCGGTCAGGATGTTCGGCGCGGACACCCCGATGAACACGTCGGCGTCGGCCAGCGCCTCGCGCAGCGTGCCGGTGTAGCCGGCCGGGTTCGTGTTCTCGGCCACCCAGCGCAGATCCGAGTCCGGGCCGCCCAGGTCCGTGCGCCCGGAGTGCACCACGCCGAGGTAGTCGGCGACGGTCATGTCCTTGGCCCCGGCCTCCCGTAACAGCCGCAGGATCGCGGTGCCCGCCGCGCCCGCGCCCGAGCCGACGATCCGCACCTCGCCGATGTCCTTGCCGACCACGCGCAGCGCGTTGGTCAGCGCGGCCAGCACCACGATCGCGGTGCCGTGCTGGTCGTCGTGGAAGACCGGGATGTCCAGCAGCTCGCGCAGCCGCCGCTCGATCTCGAAGCAGCGCGGCGCGGAGATGTCCTCCAGGTTGATCCCGGCGAAGCCCGGCGCGATGGCCTTGACCGTGCGGATGATCTCCTCGGTGTCCTGGGTGTCCAGGCAGATCGGCCACGCGTCGATCCCGGCGAACCGCTTGAACAGCGCAGCCTTGCCCTCCATGACCGGCAGCGCGGCCTGCGGGCCGATATTGCCCAGGCCCAGCACCGCCGAGCCGTCCGTGACCACCGCGATGGCGTTGCGCTTGATCGTCAGCCGCCGCGCGTCCTCGGGGTTCTCCGCGATCGCCATGCACACACGCGCGACGCCGGGCGTGTAAGCCATCGACAGGTCGTCGCGGTTGCGCAGCGGCACCTTGCTCTGCATCTCGATCTTGCCGCCGAGGTGCAGCAGGAAGGTGCGGTCGGAGACCTTGCCGACCTCGATGCCCTCGATCCCGCCGATCGCGTCGGTGACCTGCTTGGCGTGCTCGCCGCTGGACGTGGCGATCGTCACGTCGATACGCAGCCGCTCGTTCCCGGACCCGGACACGTCGAGCGCGGTCAGCGCGCCCCCGGCGTCCTCGACCACGCGGGTGAGCTGCGACACCGCGTTGCCCTTAGCGGGCGCCTCAAGCCGCACCGTGATCGAATACGAGACGCTGGGCTGCGCAGTCATCGCGTTTGCCTCTCTTGCCTTGTCATGCCTGCTCGTGCTCGCCTTCCCGCACTGCGAACGCGCCTGCGGACCGACAGAATTTCCGTCTTCCGTGCCAGCCATGGTCCCACGCGTTGAGACGGCCCCTCCGCCCCTTTGGCCGTCCCCTCACTGTGATTCGACTCTCACGGCCCCGACTGCGACGCTTGACCCGTGCTCGCCCCGACCGCGCTCACCTTCCGGCCGACCGAACTGCGCACCGGCAGACTCCTGCTGCGTCCCCCCGGTGAGCAGGACATCGAACCCACGGTCCGGATGTACGCGGACAAGGTCTCGAAGCGCTGGCTCGCCGGGCCGCAGCCCTACACCCTCGAAGAGGCCCGCCGCTGGTGCACCGACACGGCGCACCTCCTGCGCGCCATGGGTGACGGCATCCACTGGGCCATCACGCTCGAAAAGGACAAGGGCCGCCGGTTCCTCGGCGGCATCGGCGTGAAGGGCACCGACTGGCAGGCCCGCACCACCGAGATCGGTTACGCCCTCACCGCCCGGGCCCGCGGCCACGGCTACGCTTCCGAAGCCACCCGCCGCGTAGCCGAGTGGATCCTGCGCGACCACCGGTTCAATCGCGTGGAACTGTTCGCCGCGACCGGCAACGAGGCCTCCCAGCGAGTAGCCGAAAGGGCGGGCTTCGTCCGCGAGGGTGTGGCCCGCAACGCCGGCTTCACCCACGCCGGCCAGCAGGACATGGTGATGTTCTCCCTGACCCCGGCCGACCTCGACCGCTGAGTCCAGTCGCCAATGCGAACGCGGCGCACTGTTTACGGTGCGCCGCGTTCCGAAGTAGAGCCGGTGGGATTCGAACCCACACTGTATACGCCCTAAACGTATTGCCTCCTGCCGTTGGGCTACGGCTCCAGTGCTCTCAGTCTAGCGTTCGCCTTTTCCTGCGACAGTAGGAGTCGGTCGTCGCGTGACAGTTGGGACACAGGTATTGCAGGTTCTCGCGCCTGTTGTCGGTCAGATCGCCGTTGACGTGGTCGATCTCAAGTGTCAGCAGCCTTCCTTGCCATTCGGGTCCGATGCCACACCCCGCGCACCGGGGCTCGACACCGATGTCGCAGAGCGCCCGCCGTAGCAGCCGTGCAGGCGTGCGCCCGCAATCGTCAGCGTTCTTCACGAGAATGCTCTGAGCGGAGCGTCGACGTGGGCTGCGAGACCCGCGGTTGTGGCGTGCGCCCGTGAAGTGGCTCGTATCGATTCCGTGCTTCTTGAGTAGACGTCCGACGTGCGCCTCCGTGCCGCCGACCGGCCTCGCCTGGAGAAAGCGCACTACCCCGCGTATAGACACGCTGACAGCTGCGGCCTGCGCGAGAAGTTCGGGCGGAAAACGGTGGTGGCTGCCCCGAAGCCGCCCGCAGTCGAGTCCGAACTCGCGCAGCTTCTGACTGACGTACCGCCTGCGATACGGCGAGTCTTCCAGGCCGAGCGCCTCGACGACCTGCTGAAGCGTCGTCGAACCATCCACCGCATGTTCCAACGACTCTCGGGTGTAGCGGACGCGGGGTTTGGCACTGGTCGCGTTCATTGAGGGTGCCCCATCTTCGGTTCGTTGCCACATGAGCGTTAAATCGAACCTTAGTTCGGGGCGGCCCTCTATTCCGCAGTACGAAAGAAGACCATACTGATGGCTTAACCAGATGGTTGTAAGAATATATGTTCTAAAGCATCTCGCGCGCTGAACGTGCCGAGGCCCGCCGGGAGGGGATGCCGGCGGGCCTCGGTGTCCGTGTCGGCGGTGCCGTCCTAAGGCTGGGGGCGGGACGGCTCCGGCCGGATCACGGGTATTCGGTGTGGTCTGTGAGCGGTCGGCCGCTTTGGGCTTCGCGCTTCTATTGGTCAAACGTCAGACGTCGTACGTCTATTCCGAATGGAATTGGCCGGTCAGACCGTCGAGACGACCTGGTCGTAGTCCAGTCGCGGGTTGCGCGGGTGCCAGGCGTTCTCGCCGGGCTTGCCCAGGTTGACGACGACCAGCGGCTTGCAGCCGGAGTCGGCGAGGAACTCCTTCTCCACCGCCTCGGCGTCGAAGCCGGTCATGGGGCCGGCGGCGAGGCCCGCGGCGCGGACGCCGAGGATGAAGTAGCCCACCTGGAGCAGGGCGTTCATCTTTGCGGTGTCGAAGCGGTGTGCCTTGCCCTTGAACAGGTCCTGCGCGCCCTGGAAGTGCGGGAACTGGGTGGGCAGGTGCTCGTGGAACTCCGGGTCGTAGGCGAGGATCGCGGTCAGCGGGGCGGTGGCGGTCTTGGCCTTGTTGCCGTCGGACATGGTGTCGACCAGGCGCGCGCGGGCCTCGGGGCTGCGCACCAGGACGATGCGAAGCGGCTGGATGTTCATCGAGGTCGGGGCGTACTTGACCAGGTCGTAGACCGCGGCGATCTGGTCCTCGCCGACCGGCTCGTCGCTGAACGTGTTCGCGGTGCGGGCACTGCGGAACAGCAGGTCCTGGGCGACCTTGTCCAGCTCCAGGACTTCGTGTAGCCGGGTGCTTGTAGTCATGGGGCTCAACTTCCTTCGGCTCGGGGGGCTCGCCATCGGCGCTTCCAGGGAGCAGAACTAAGTTGAAACTTAAACAATTCCCGGCCGGTCGGCGGACGGCCCGGCGGACGGCCCGGCGGACGGCCCGGCGGACGGCACAGGGGTCAGCCGAGGACGCCGTTCTGGCCGCGGGCCAGAGCGCGGGAGGTGCCGGCGACGATCGCGATGCCGAACGCCCAGCCGAGATACGGCAGCCCCCACGCGACGACGGCCGCGAAGCCGTGCGACTGGAACGCGTCCGCCTGGCCGAAGTGCACGATCGGGACGAACAGGTCGGCGGCGTACAGCGCCGGATAGTAGGTGATGTGATCGTCGGTCCGGATCTGGATCGGGCGCTCGGCGGCGAAGTACACGATGGCGGCGAGTTGGATGACCACGCTGAAGAACACGGCCCGCAACGGGCGATACCCGTAGCCGACCAGCGTGTCGAACGCCATGCCGATGATCCGATCAAGGCGGCGTCCACCGATGCGCCGCACGCGCTCCTTCTCGATCAGGACGGTGCGTGCGTCCTCCTCGTGGCCGAGCGCGCGGTAGTAGGCGGCCATGAACTCGTAAGGCTGCGCGCGGTACCCCTCTCGCTGCCGCCTGAGGAGGGACAGGCGCTCCTTGCCCGGCTGGTATGGGTCGAACGCGCTGTAGGTGAGGCCGTCCAGCAGCACTTCCTGCGGCCATGTCTCGGAGCCGCCGTCACGTATCGTCGCGACGGCCGTGTTGTAGAGCGTCAGCGGGCCGCAGTCCTTCGCCATGCCGAGCAGGTCGAGGTGACCGCCGACGCGTGCGCCGATCAGCCGTACCTCGCCCTTGGCGTGGAAGCCGTGCGTTAGGTACAGGCCACGCGATACCTGCATGCCGCCGCAGTGCAGCGCCGGATTGTCGTTGACGGTCGACAGCTGTGCGTTGCGGAACGAGAGCACGCCGCCGAAGCTCGCGCCGACCAGCGCGACCGTTCCCTCGGCCGCGAAGCCGTTGTGGAAGAACCCGTCCCCCTTCGCCACGAACCCCTCGCCCTCCAGCGCGGTGCCCGCCACCTGGTCGATCTTCGTACCGGTCAGCAGCGCCATCCCGTTGACCGACGCGCCCGGCAGCCGTACCTGTCCGTGTACGGTCGCGTAGCCGAACAGCAGGCTGCGGCCGATCTGCGCGCCGCCGAGGTTGATCGCGGCCTTGCCCGGGTGGTTGAGCCGGGCGCGCACGAAGTCGCAGACCGCGCCGATCTGCGCGCCGATCAGGCAGATCGGCCCCTCGCAGGCCAGCTGGCGCGCGGACAGGTCGGTGTCGACGACGATCTCGTCCAGGTGCAGCGCGAAGTCCGGGCCGCCGGTGATGTGCACCTCGTTCAGCTTCAGCGAGCCGCGCACGTGCGCGCCCTCGGCCATGATCCGCCCGGTGCGCGAACCGGTCAGGTCGATCGACCGGGTCTCCGCCTCGTCGAAGCGCAGGGTGTCCTCGATCCGGCAGCGGCGCAGTGTCAGCGGCACGTCGACCCGGCCGTGCCGCAGCTCGATCTGGCCTACGAGGCGCGCGCCGATGACGCGGACGCCCGCCGTGCGTCCCGGCACCGGCTTGCGTGCGCCCAAAGCCAGCGCGGCGACGACGTTCGCCCGGATCGTGCGCGACTCGTCCCAGCGGTGCGCCTGGGCCGGGTCATCGAGCTCTGTGTCCCCCGACAGGTAGTCGACCGTCTCGCCGTAAGGGAACGCGTCCCACAGCCGCTGCTCCGCCTCAGTGAGCGGCGGCAGCCACCCTGGCAACTCATCGGTGAGCGCTTGGGCTTGCGCCGCCTCGTCCGCGCTCGCACGGACCCCCGCCTCGTTCGTCACGCCGCATATGGTCGCGCATCCGGCGCCGCCGTGGCGGCGTATCGGCCGGTCCGGTCAGATATCAGGCCATAGCTTTACCACGTGATCGGACGAGGCCCGCGACACTCCGCGGGGCGAAACCGGATTTCGCCGGGGGCGGTGCGCCGTGTATGGTTTTCCTCGCTCGCCCCAATAGCTCAGTCGGCAGAGCGTCTCCATGGTAAGGAGAAGGTCTACGGTTCGATCCCGTAAGGGGGCTCCACATCGCCGCGGCGGAGTAGCTCAGCCTGGCAGAGCAAGCGGCTCATAATCGCTGTGTCACGGGTTCAAATCCCGTCTCCGCTACTCGTTGCTCGTCGCTCCCGGCACTGTCGCGGTAACTATTCGGGGCTCTGGCACCGGCGACCTTCCGCGATCATGGCGGTTGCCGGTTTTCGCCATCCACGCTGCGTCGGTTATCCTGGCTCGTCCCGCGCTTTCGACCGGGTCCGCACACTTTCCGCAGCTTGAGAGAGGCACTCCGCCGTGGCCGCCAAGAGCGACGTCCGCCCGAAGATCACGCTGGCCTGCCAGGAGTGCAAGCACCGCAACTACATCACCAAGAAGAACCGGCGCAACGACCCCGACCGGCTCGAGGTCAAGAAATTCTGCCCGAACTGCCGGGTCCACCAGGTGCACCGCGAGACCCGCTAGCGGCAGCCCGTCGGCGTCCGCCCGGCTCTTGGGGGCAAGGTCATGGCTTTGGACCAGTCGTTCGTCGGCCGCAGCTACCCGCCGACCGCGCCTTATCTGGTCGGGCGGGAGAAGATCCGCGAGTTCGCCAC
The DNA here is from genome assembly GCA_050725375.1 of Actinocrinis sp. Classification (GTDB taxonomy): domain Bacteria; phylum Actinomycetota; class Actinomycetes; order Streptomycetales; family Catenulisporaceae; genus Actinocrinis. The sequence continues at coordinate 11,009 of JBOHCW010000304.1, forward strand.
CGCGATCAACGATTCCAACCCCGCGTATCACGATCTTGAGGCGGCCCACGCGCTCGGGCACCCCGATCTGGTCGCGCCGCCCACGTTCACGATCGTGGTCTCCCTGCCGGCCGCGCGCCAGGTGATGTTCGATCCCGCGCTCGGCCTCGATTACGCCCGCGTCGTGCACGGCGAGCAGCGGTTTGAGCTGAGGCGGCCGATTCACGCGGGCGACGAGCTCACCGTGGTCGCCACGGTCGAGAAGATCCGCTCGGTCGCGGGCAACGACATCATCACCACGCGAGGCGACATCTCCACCACGGCCGGCGAGCCGGTGGCGATCGCCCACAGCACCCTGG
>JBOHCW010000305.1:0-9059 GCA_050725375.1 Actinocrinis sp.
CCCGGCGGGCCGGGCCGGTCGACCTGGTGCGCGACGAACTCCTTGCCGGCATGGACCTGCCGGCCAAGCACGACGACGACGTCGCGCTCCTGGTCGTGCACGTGCCGCGCTGGCAGGGCGAGCGCGCGGACCTGTTCCGCTCGGCGGAGATCGACCTGGTCGGCGGCACCGAGATCGCCGCGCACGCGCGGGCCTTCGCGTCCGGGGTACTGCGCAGCTGGCACGTCGGCGAGGACCTGTGCGACGCGGGCGTGCTCGCGGTCAGCGAGCTGGTGGCCAACGCGGCGATCCACGGCCGTCCGCCGGTCCGGCTCCGGCTGCGCCGCACCGATCGGCGGCTCATCGTCGACGTCTCCGACGGAGACGACCACCTGCCCCGGCGGCGGCTGGCCGACGATACCGACGAGGACGGCCGCGGCATCGGCATCGTGGCCGCGCTGGCCGCCTCGTGGGGTGCCCGCCAGCTCGGCGACGGCAAGTCCGTCTGGTGCGAATTCGGCCTCTGAGAGGGACTAACCGACTCTGAACTGCGACGGCACATCACGCGGATCGGTCCGGCGCGCTGATCGGACCATCACATCAGCCGGTGAGTACATGATCCACGTGAAACAGTGTCAGCTGACGGTGCGTCACCTGGCCGGCACCGGGTGGCGTCAGCCGAACAGGGCGTGAACCGGGTAGTAGATGATCGCGCCGCAGGCCGCGGCGGCCGGGATCGTCAGCACCCAGGCGTAGAAGATGTTCGTCGCCACGCCCCAGCGCACCGCGTTGCGGCCCTCGGTCGCGCCCGCGCCCATGATCGAGCCGGTGATGATCTGCGTCGTGGACACCGGCGCCGCGTAGATGAACGCGGTGAGGTACAACACCAGCGAGGAGACGGTCTCGGCGGCGAAACCGCGCGGCGGATCCAACTCGATGATCCGCCGGCCGAGCGTGCGCATGATCCGCCAGCCGCCCGCGTAGGTGCCCAGCGAGATCGAGATCGCCGCCGCGAACAGCACCCACCACGGCACCTGACTCACGGTGGTCGCGTGACCGCCGGCGATCAGCCCCAGCATGACCACGCCGATGGTCTTCTGCGCGTCCTGAATGCCGTGGCCGAGCGCCATCCCGGCGGCGGAGAGCGTCTGCGCCAGCCGGAAGCCGCGCACGACCCGGCCGGGCCGGCGGTGCCGGAAGGTCCACAGGATGCCGATCATCAACGCGAAGGCCAGCGCGAAGCCGACGATCGGCGAGATCAGCATCGGCAGGACCACCTTGTTCCAGACCCCGTTCCAGTGCACGGCCAGCCCGGAGGCCAGCCCGACGCCGACCATGCCGCCGATCAGCGCGTGCGAACTGGACGAGGGCAGCCCGTGATACCAGGTGATCAAATTCCAGGTGATCGCCCCGGCCAGCAGGGCGAAGACCACCGTCAGGCCGCTGGTGCCGTGCTTCGGGGTGGAGATGACGCCGCTGACGATCGACTTGGTCACGCCACCGCCGAGCTTGAGGCCCACGTAGGCGCCGACCAGGTTCATCACCCCGGCCATCAGCAGCGCGACCCGCGGGGTCAGCGCCCGGGTCGAGAGCGAGGTGGCGATCGCGTTGGCGGAGTCGTGGAAACCGTTGGTGTAGGCGAAGCCGAGGGCGACCACGACGACCGCGATCAGGCCGAGCGTCTGCACGGGCTCAGGACTCCTTGACCACGATGGTCTCGATCGTGTTCGCCACGTGCTCGAAGTGGTCGGCCGCGCCCTCCAGGTTTTCCACGATGTCGCGCAGCTTCATCACGGTGATCGCGTCGAACTCGCCGGAGAACAGGTGCGCCAGCAGCTTGCGGTACACCTGGTCGGCCTGGTTCTCCAACCGGTTGATCTCGATCCAGTACTCGGTCAGGTCCTTCATGGTGCGCAGCCGCGGCATCGCCTCGGCGGTCAGGTCGGCCGCGCGCACCAGCACGTCCACCTGGTCGGCGATGCCCGGCGGCAGCGACTCCACCTGGTACAGGGCGGCCAGGTCGACCGCGGCCTCCATCGAGTCCATCACGTCGTCGAGCCGGCCAGCGAGCTGGTAGATGTCGGCCCGGTCGAACGGGGTGATGAACGAGGAGTTGAGCAGACGGTAGATCGCGTGCGTCACCTCGTCGCCGGCGTGCTCCGCGTCCCGCATCCGTTCGGCGATCGCCCCCCGGTCGGCCAGGTCCGCGCCGAGCAGCTCGGTCAGGATCGAGGCTCCGACGACCAGGTTGTCCGCGGCGTTCGCGAACAGGTCGTGGAAGCTGTTCTCCTTCGGGGTCAGACGCAGGCGCACAGGGTACTCCGGGCGGGTTCGGGTGGGCTCGCGCGTTCCCGCCCCAGGAGTCCGTGCCTTAACGGCCGCCTTGTGGGCGTGGCCGTCATCGGCCGGTGGGAGCGGTGGTTCCGGGAATTGCTTGGTTCCGTGACCACAAGGATGTTAGACGTTTACGGCGCGAGGCGTGGCTAGTGCGCCCGATCGCGCGCCGTGCTGATGCGCCGGTGTGGCCTGGCGGTTGCGTCAGGTGATCGAAACCGGCGATTCGCCCCAGTTTAGCCCGATGTCCATCTGCCGGCCGGATGGCGGACGTAGCCGTGTACGTCAGGACCGTAACCTGCCCGAGATCTCTGACGAGTCGTCAGAGGCCGCTATGCGGACGACCGGTGAGAGGTTGTGCGCGCGGACGGCGGGCGCACCCGTTAGGCGGCGGTCGCCGGTTCCGGGCCCGGGGACCGCAGGCCGAGGATCTCGTCGATGTCCGCGTGCGAGAGCGGCTTGTCGCTGCTCTGGGCGGCGATGATCAACTCGGCGTAGAGCTCGATCTCTTCCAGGGCCACCCGGTCGTGGACGGAGGCGGCGCGCAACGGCCGGTTGTGGCCGTGGCCGTGGCTGTGCGCCGAATCGCGGCGCGGCGCCGGATCGTGCAGGGTAGCGGGGGTGTGCTGTGCCATACGCAATCCGGTCACCTCCTTGCCGTCGTGGCGGTCGCGTGTCGGCAACGGCCCGCTGGGCAATCATCGCGGAGCGTGGTCGCTTCCGCTGTCTTGTGCCAGCTTAGGAGACCGGCCTCAACGCCGACCATGGCCCGGACGGGCCATCCCCCGGTGGTCACGCCTAGCTCGGTAAGAGGGTGTCGTGGCCCGTCCGCAACGCGGAGAAGGGTGCGCCGGCGTAGTGACTCCACGCGGCGCACCCCTGGTTCCGGCGTATGCGGACTAGTGCGCGGCCGACGCGCTCGGCGCGGTGACCACCAGGTCCTTCGCCGGCGGAGTCACCACCGTCACGGGCTGGTCCAGGTCGAACAGGTCGGTAGTCGCGGCGATCTCGACCTTGCCGTGCTGGGGCGCGGTCGCCGGGAAGCTGAAGTGCGCGACGACACGGCGGACGCGGCCCTCGGCGTCGAGGTACGCGTCAAAGGGAACGGTCTTGCTGGAGAACGAATGCGACGCGGCGAGCAGTTCGCCCTTGATCGGGTTCTGCGCTGCATTCGCGGCCTGCGTTAGGTCGAGCGTGCCGGTGTAGTGCGTGACCGCTGTGCCGCGCACTGTGTCCTGGCCCGCGTAGTGCACTTCACCATCCGCCACGCCGCGCAGCAATGCGAAGTCGAAGACCGGGCTGGTGTAGCCCGCGCTGATCAGGTCGCCGTCCGGCAGCTTGGCCGTGTCGACCCACTTCCACTTGGCGTTCGCGCCGTTCTGGCGCAGGTACAGCGTGGTCGGGGTGACGATCTCGTCGAGCGCTGCCGAGCTCTGCGGCGTCTGCAGGACGATCGCGCCGACCTGCCGGTCGAAGTCGAATTCACCCGTGCCGGTGAACTTCCGGTCCGCGCCGCCGACCGTCATGGTCACCGTGGTGGCGACCTTGGCGCTGTGGATCTTCGTGGACATAACGGCCGCGTCCCGCACCGCCGCCACCGGGTCCGAGGCCACGGTCACGGCGTGCGACGAGCAGCCGGCCGCGCCCGCCATCGCCGCACCGGCGCTCAGTGCGAGCGCTCCGATGCGAAGCGCCGCCGAGCGCCCCCTGTGCCGTGCCGCCGCTGCGTTCACTCTCGCCACCTCGGGTACTCACTCATGGTGTAAGCCGAACGGATGATCCGTTTCGCTATTCGTCCTCCCCAACGACTCGAAAGGGAGGATGGTTACGGACTGGATTCGGGCCGCTACCGAAAAGGGTGCTGACTGTGCGTGTCTTCGTTGCGGGGGCGACCGGGGTGCTCGGAACCGCGGCGGTGCGCCGCCTCGTGTCCGGCGGCCACGAGGTGACCGGGATCGCGCGCAGCCACGAGAAGCGCCGGATGCTCGACGCCCTCGGCGCCGACGCCGTCCAGGTGGACCTGTTCGACGAGCCCGGCATGCGCCGCGCCATCGCGGGCCACGATGTCGTGTGCAACCTGGCGACACGCATCCCGATCGGCGCGGGCCCGGCCCGTGGTCAGGCCTGGCGCGAGAACGACCGCGTGCGCGCCGAGGGCGGCGCGATCCTCGCCAGGGCCGCGGCGGACTGCGGCGCGCTCAGGCTCGTCCAAGAGGCCACCGCCACCGTCTACCGGGACAACGGCCAGGACTGGATCGACGAGAACGCCGCCGTGGACCCGACGCTGACCACGCGCTCGTCCCTGGCGGCCACCAAGGCGGCGATGGGCTTCGCCGACCAGTACCGGTTCGCCGTGGTCCTGCGCTTCGGCGCGTTCTACGGCGCGGACCCGAACACCCGCTGGCAGCTGGACCGCGTGCGCCGCGGGAAGCCGGTGCTCCTCGGCGAACCCGACGGGTACGTCTCGCCGATCACGGTCGAAGACGCCGCCGGCGCGGTCGTCGCGGCGCTCGCGGCCCCGTCGGGCATCTACAACGTCGCGGCCCAGCCCGTGCACCGGGGGGAATGGGCCAGGGCACTGGGCACCGCCGCCGGCGCCGACGCCTCGGCGAGGTTCGTCCCGCCGCTGCGCCGCCGCCTGATGGGCGGTCGGGCCGAGCCGGCCGGCCGGTCCCAGCGGATCTCGTCGGACGCCTTCCACACCGCCACCGGCTGGCGCGCCCGGACCGAGCCGGCCGAGGGCTTCGTCCCCGCCGCGAAGGTGATGCGCTGAACGCGATGCACTGACGGCCGTACATCCCCGAGTGCGTGAGCTGGCTAGTTTGTGCCAGATGTCGCGGGAGCGTCAGGGCTCGGGGTGCTTTGGCCGACGGGCCACTGGGGGACCTGTGCGTAAGGGCGCACGGCGCCGATGTACTCGGAGCTGCTGATGGAGTCGAAGCGGATAGTCGCACCGGTGTGCGGGGCGTCGATCATCGCTCCGCCGCCTACGTAGATGCCGACGTGGTGGATCGTCGACGGCTCATTCGTGTTGTAGGCGAAGAAGACCAGGTCACCGGGCTGGAGCTGGGCCTTGGGGACGTGCGGGCCGGCGTACCACTGGTCGGCGGCGACGCGCGGGACCTGGACGCCGACGCTCGCGTACGCCGCCTGGGTCAGTCCGGAGCAGTCGAACTCGCCGTGGTCGGCAAGGGTGCCGGTGCCGCCCCAGAGATACGGCGTGCCGAGGCGGTCGTAGGCGAACGCGATCGCCCGGACCGCGACGTCGCTGGCCGCGACGGTGCCGCTCGGGACGCTGAAGGTCTTCTCCAGGATGCGGATGTTCTTCACATAGTTCTGCGTCTCGGCGATCGCCGGGACGCCGCCCGCGCCCAGGACCGCGCCGGGACCCGCGTTGTACGCGGCCAGCATGTTGTTTATCTGGTCGCCCGGGATCTTCGCGACCTGCTGTGCCAGGGCGCAGTCGTAGCGCGCGGCGGCCGGGATCGCGTCGGCCGCGCTGAAGATGTCCTGCTTGCCGTCGCCGTCCTTGGCGGACGACCAGCTCGGCCAGGTGCCGGGTAGGAACTGTGCGATGCCCTCCGCGCCCGCCGGGGAGACCGCCTTGGGGTCGAACGCGCTCTCCTGATACAGCTGTGCGGCCAGGAGCGGCGCTGTGACCTGTGTGCACGTGGATCCGGCGGCCTCGATCATCGAGGCGTACGCGGCCGGGACCGTGTTGGTCGCGAGGGACGCCTGCGCCGCCTGAAGTTGCGAGCCGCTGATGCCGACCGCGAGAAGGGCCACCGCGCCGACGATCACGAAGGGTACTGACAGTGTGCCCGTCAGGATCCAGATCATCCGGCGGCTGCGCATGCCGCGTCCCTCCCCTCGCCCGCACAAGCGGCCTGGTCAATGCCCGGTCGATCAGGTTGGCGCGCCCGCCCTCCGCGCGCGGCGGTGAGCCCTATGATAGGTCCGGTGGTGACGAGGCGTCAGCCTTCGCACTTCAGAACCACGCGCTCCTGTTCGATGACGCAAAACGCCCCCATACTGGCAACACTGGACGACAACGACGACCCGAGGACCGGGGGTGCAGCGTGCTTACTCTCCTGACGTCACTGCCCTCTCACGTCATGGTGCACACGCTGGTGCCCGGCGCGAGTGGCGGGAATATCAATACGATCATCGGAGGCATCGCGCCCGACTGGGGTCCGTTCGGCAAGGTGGGCCAGCAGGCGCGGGTCGTCATCGAGGTCATCATGGCCGCCGCGATCCTGCTGTGCCTCGGCATCGCGATCTGGGGCGCGGCGAAGCAGCGCATCGGCGCCACCGCGCTGCGCGACTCGTTCAGCGCCGAACAGGGCAAGGGCCTGATCGTGGCCGGGCTGACCGGCGTGTTCATCATCGGCTCGCTCGGCACCCTGTTCACCATCGTCTACGGCATGGCGATCTGACCGGTGGACGAAGCGGCGGCGCGGCGGTTGCCGCTCCACCGCCCGCTCGGGCACGGCCCGGCGCGGCGGTCGGCGGCGGCGCCGGGGGCGGGCGCGGGGGCTCAACGGCTGACGCGCGCAAGCTCTCTGGCGTGTACGGCGGCTGAACCGGTCCCGGTACCGGTGACACTGGTTTCCATATCCAGTAGGGGTGCGGTCTGATGGCCCGCCCGAGGAGCCGAGCCGATCGAGGGTCGTACCCGTTGGACACTGCGCAGAGCACGCCCGAAGCGCGCACGCGTGTCAAGCTGCCTCCGGACCCCTATCAGGACGGCGGCCAGCCGAGGCCGCCACGCGGGCGCCGCCCGCTCGTCCTCGCCGGCGCACTGGTGCTGCTGGTCGCGGTGATCACGATCGTGAACCGCGGTACGCACCACGGGTCGAGCCCGCAGGCGGACGGACAGCCGTCCGCGTCCGGCTCGAACAACGGTTCCTCGGCTTCGAACGGGAGCACCGGCTCGACCGCTCCGGTGACGGTCCCTCAGGGCGCCGGCCTGCCCTCCAATTCGGCCGATGGTGTGCCTATCGGATATCCGCACACGAAGCAGGGTGCCGAGTCCGCCGCCGCCAACTACGTCGTCGCATACTCGTCCTCGCAGATGGTCAACTCGTCGGCGCGCCACCAGTTGATCGACGCGATCGCCGACCCGGTCATATCTTCCGCGCTGCAAAGCCAGCTCGACACCGCCTATCAGGCGGAGGGCGCCAGCTTCGGTCTGTCCAGCAACGGCGTCCCGCCGTCCGGACAGACCTTCGTCCAGCGCGCCGCCCCGGTCGGCGTGACGCTGGTGAACAGCAACGGCGACGGCGCGACCGTCAAGGTCTGGGCCGTGGTCATCCTGGGCCTGGCCGGGCAGGGCTCCACCCACCCCGTCGTCGAGGACTGGACCACCTTCACCATCACGCTGCACTGGACCAAGGGCGACTGGAAGTGGGTCTCGTTCACCTCGGCCGACGGCCCGACGCCGGCCGGTGGTGAGCAGATCGCCTCCGGCGGGCAGGATCTGCAGCAGGCCGTCAACCAGTTCGGGGGGTTGCGCTATGCCCGCTAGCATGATCATCCACGCCGCCGGCAACGCGTGCGCGCTGTTGCCGGGCGGGCTGGCCAAGAACGCGTGCGAGAACACCGGCAAGCTGATCGGCGGCGGCAACAGCGGCGGCGGCTCCGGCGGCACCTCGACCGCGTCGCTGCTGTCCGACCCGGTCGGCTCGATCGCGCACGACTGCGCGCAGGCCGCCGCGTCCGTGATCAAGGCGGTCGCGTCGGTGGTCGGCGGCGGGACGGCCGTCGACTTCACCAACCACGGCTTCCTGGCGCAGTACGCGATCGTCTTCGCCGCCTCGTCGATCCTGACCGTCGTGCTGTGGCTGCTCGCGGTGATCAAGCGCGCGGTGCGCGGCGAGTCGGTGGTGCGGGCGATCTCCGAGGCCACCGGGTTCCTGTGGCTCGCGGTCGGCGCCTCGGCGTTCACGCCGGTCCTGCTGTACGGGATGGTCAAGATCACCGACTCGGTGACCAGCGCGATCGGCTCCGGCACGTCGAAGGACACGAACAACTTCCTGACCTCCTTCGCCAACACGATCGACCCGCCCAGCGGGCAGAGCGCCAACCTCGGCGGCGGGCCGATCCTGCTGATCTTCGTGTCGCTGATCGCGATGATCGCCGCCGCGGTCCTCTGGGTCGAACTGCTGATCAGGGCCGCGATGCTGTACGTCGGCGCCGCGCTGGCCGCGACCGTGTACGCGGGGCTGGTGGACAAGACGCTCTGGCACCACATCAGGCGGTGGGCCGGGATGATGATCGCCGTCGACCTGGCGAAACCCGTGATCGTGGTGGTGCTCGGACTGGCCACCGCGATCTCCGGCGGCAACTCCGGGCAGGGCTCGTTCGGCGCGGTGCTGTCCGGGCTGGCCATCATGCTGCTGTCGATCTTCGCCTCGGGCCTGATCTTCCGCTTCGTGCCTAGCTTCGGCGACGACATGCTCGCGATGAACGGCCGTGGCGGCGACGCTGTGCCTGAGGCGGCCGCGGGTGCGATGGACGGCCCGGCGTCCCGTATGCGTCAGGGCATCGCGGCACACGCCGGACGCAGCGGAACGCCGGTCTCGGCCAACCCGCTCGCCGGACCGGCGGTCGCCGCCATAGGCATGGGCGCGGGTGTCGCGGCACACGGTGCGCGTGCGGCGGGACGGTTGGCGGTCACGCGCAGCGGCGGGTCGCCTGGCGGCGGCCAACCGCCGCTGCCACCGCCTCCGCCGCCCCAGCAGCCC
>JBOHCW010000306.1:0-6792 GCA_050725375.1 Actinocrinis sp.
CGGGGCCGACGCCGTGCTCGCGGCCTCGGTGTTCCACTTCGGCGACCTGTCGATCGCCGAAGTCAAGCAGAGCCTGCGCGCGGCCGGGCATCCCGTGCGCTGAACCGGCGATGACCCCCGGGTAACAAGGGGGCCACGGCAACTAAGGTATGACCCATGGGCAGCCCGAAGATCACTCACGTTTCCATCACTCCGATCGCGGTGCTCGACGCGCCGCTGCTGAACGCCTCGGGGGTACACGAGCCGTACCAGCTGCGCGCGATCATCGAGCTGGACACCGACGCCGGGCTGTCCGGGCTGGCCGAGGCGTACGGCGACGACCCGACGCTGGCGAACCTGCGCGCCGCCGCGCCCGCGATCGTCGGCGTGGACATCTTCGACCTGAACGAGCTGGACCGGCGCGTCGCCGTGGCGCTCGGCGCGGTCGAGCCGGGCAACTTCACCGAGCTGGTCGGCCGCGCCTCGCGGGCCAAGACGGTCGCCCAGACCTACGGCGCGTTCGAGGTCGCCTGCTACGACGCGCAGGGCAAGGCGACCGACCTGCGGGTGTGCGACCTGCTCGGCGGCGCGGTGCGCGAGGCCGTGCCGTACAGCGCGTACCTGTTCTACCGCTGGGATCAGCACCCTGAGCACGCGGTGCCGGACGACTACCCGGCCGACGACTGGGGCGCCGCGCTGGACCCGGCGGGGATCGTCGCGCAGGCCCGCAAGATGGTCGACAAGTACGGCTTCAAGTCGCTCAAGCTCAAGGGCGGCGTGTTCGCGCCCGAGGCCGAGGTGGAGGCGGTGGCGGCGCTGCGCGACGCGTTCCCGGACCACCCGCTGCGCCTCGACCCGAACGCGAACTGGAGTGTGGCCACCTCGCTGCGGGTCGCGCCGAAGCTCGAAGGGCTGCTGGAGTACCTGGAGGACCCGACCGACGGCAACCCGGGCATGGCCGAGGTGGCGCGCAAGACCTCGCTGCCGCTGGCCACCAACATGTGCGTGACCTCCTTCGAGGAGATCCCGGAGGCGGCCGCGCTCGGCAGCGTCCAGGTCGTGCTCAGCGACCACCACTACTGGGGCGGCTTCCGCGCGTCGCAGCGGCTCGCGGGCATCTGCGAGACCTTCGGCTGGGGCATGTCGATGCATTCGAACTCGCACCTGGGCCTGAGCCTGGCCGCGATGACGCACCTGGCCGCCGCGACCCCGAACCTGACCTACGCCTGCGACACGCACTCGCCGTGGCAGCGCGAGGAGGTCGTGGACGCCTCGGCCCTGCGCTGGTCCGACGGCGAGCTGGCCGTGCCGTCCGGACCCGGCCTCGGTGTCGAGCTGGACCGGGACGCGCTGGCCCGGCTGCACGAACAGTACCTCGCGTGCGGCGTGCGCAGGCGCGACGACCGGACCGCGATGCTGCGCGTCGACCCCGCCTGGCCGACGCACCGCCCGCGCTTCTAGCCTCCACCAGATCCCGGTCCGGACCAGACCCCGGTCCGGGTTGGATCAGAGCGCTGCTTCGGTCCACGCGGCGGCGGCCTCGCGCATCGCGCGCAGGTCGCCGCCCGAGGCCAGGCCGGCGTGGTAGAACCGCAGCTCGCTCGCCCCGGCCGCGCGCAGCGCGACCGCCTCGTCGGCGAGCGTGTCCATGCGTCCGCCCATGGTGCGCACCGCGAGCAGCGACGCGGCGATCGGCGGCCGCCCGGGAACCTTGCCGGCCGCGGCGGACGCGGCCGTGACCAGGCCGAGCGACTGCTCCAGCGGCGGCCAGCACTGCAACACCGTGCCCGCGGACTCGGCGAACAGCGTCGCGCAGTCCGCGCCCGCGTTCGAGCCGACCCGGCGCGGGTCGGGATGCGTGTGCAGCAGGACCGGAAGATGCGGACGGGCCGCGCGCACCTCGGCGATCACCTCGGCCCGCAGCCGGTCGGCGGCCCCGGCGCGCAGTGCGTGCAAGGCGTCGAGTTCGTCCTCGAACCCCTCGATCGCGGGGCCGTGATCCGCCTCGCCCGCGAAGACCGGCGCGAGCGCCGAGCGCACCGCGTCGCGCATCCGGGTCGGATTCAGTCCCACGTCGGCGATCTCGATCTCGCACGCGTCGCAGAAGCACAGCGACAGCAGGTCGCGCGCCCACGCCGGCATCGCGTTCGCGCCGGTCTTGTCGTGCGCGTGCAGGTGCTCGAAGCCGAACCAGCCGCAGGCCTCCAGCTCCAGGCCGCCGATCTCCGGCAGCGCCGCTATTTCCGACGCGAGTGTCGTGCAGTACTCGCGCACCAGCTGGTTCGCCGCGCACAGCGCCCACGGATAGCGGTCGCCGAACGCGTTGGTCACCGCGATGTCGGGGTGCAGCGTGCCGAGGCGCTGATTGTGCGTCAGCACGACCCACGCGTACACGTCGAGGCCGGCGCCCTGGAGCGCGCGCGCGGCCTGGTGGAACGAGCCCGGCGCCCACGACGCGACCGTCGGCTGCACCGCGCGGCCGTGCCACTTCTCGTGATCGGGCTGGTAGTAGACCGCGGAGTGGTTCGCGGTGACCACCTTGCGGCTCGGATGCGAGGAACTCAGCGCCCTGACGGAGTGGTACGCGGCGGCCAGCACGACCCGGTCCGCGCCGAGCCCGGCGATCCGGTCCGGGCACGCCGGGTCGCCGACCGCGTCCCACGGATACAGGTACGCGCCGACGCCCGCGTGCCCGCTCATCCGTGCGCCTCGGCAGTGGCGGCCAGCACTTCACGCGCCGCCGCGATCATGCCGAGCGCCGCGTCGATGTCCGCCGCGGCGGGCTCGGTCAGCGGTGCGCGCACCGGGCCGACCGTGTGCCCCGCCGCGCGGGTCAGCGCCTTGACGAGCGAGACCGCGTACCCGGCACCCTTGGCGCGCAACTCGACGTACGGCCGGAAGAACACGTCGACCAGCGTGTCCAGCGTCGCCGCGTCGTCCCTTTCCAGCGCCGCGTGGAACGCGAGCGCGATGTCGGGCGCGAAGCAGAACACCGCCGACGAGTACAGCGGCACGCCGATCGCCCGGTACGCGCGCTGCGTCGCTTCGGCGGTGGGCATGCCGTTGAAGTACTGGAAGTCCCCGATGCCCGCGGTGCGCACCGCGCTGACGACCCGCTGCATCTGGTCCAGGTCGCCGCGGCCGTCCTTGAGCCCGACGATGTTCGCCACCGCGGCCAGTTCGACCACGGTCTGCGGCGCGAACATCAGCCGATCGCGCTGGTAGACGATCAGGTCAAGCTCGGTCGCCGCCGCCAGCGCTCGGTAGTGCGCCGCGAGGCCGGCCTGGCCGCCGTCGGCGCCGGTCGGCGGGAAGACCAGCAGCCCGTCCGCCCCCGCACGCTCGGCCGCGCGCGCGAACTCGATCGCGAGCGCGGTGCCGTATCCGGTGCCGCCGAGCACCGGGACCTTCACGCCGGACTTCTCGCCCGCGACCGCGCACGCCTCGACCGCGACGCGGACGCAGTCCTCGTACTCGGCCGGGGCCAGCGCGGGGAACTCGCCGGTCCCGCAGGCGGCGAACACGGCCGCCGGCCCGTCCGCCAGCCGGGCCGCGACGTGTGCCCGGTAGCCGTCCGGATCGAAGGCGCCGTCCGCGGTGAACGCGGTGACCGGGAAGAACAGCAGGCCGTCCAGGCGGCCGAGCGGGGCGTGAGTTGTTCGCATGTATGAATAGTAGTCGCACTTGTGAACAATATGCGGGCCGTGTGAGGATGGATGGGTGAACGGCGAGGCGCGGATCGCGACGCAAGGCACTGCTTCGGGCGGCGCCGGCGCGGGCGACGGCGCTCACCCGCCGCGCCGCGCCGCCCCGGCCGGCGCCGTGAAGTCCGCCGACCGTACCGTCGAACTGCTGGAACTGCTGGCCAACCACAACGAGCCGCTGACCCTCAGCGAGATCCACCGTGAACTGGCCTACCCCAAATCGAGCCTGTTCGTGCTGCTGCGCACGCTCGTCGCGCGCGGCTGGGTCGAGACCGACCGGCGCGGCACCGGCTACTCGATCGGCGTGCGCGCGCTGCTGGTCGGCACCTCGTACCTGGACCGCGACCCGGTCATCCGCGCCGCGACCCGCGTGCTCGAACAGCTGCGCGCCGAGATCAACGAGACCGTGCACCTGGCCCGGCTCGACGGACCCGACGTGGTCTACCTGGCCAGCCGCGAGTCCGCGCACCACCTGCGGCTGACCTCGCGGGTCGGGCGCCGGGTGCCCGCGCACGCCACCGCGCTCGGCAAGTCGCTGCTGGCCGCCCGCACCGACGCCGAGGTCGACGCGATCCTGCCGGCGACGCTCGGCCCGATCACCGCGCACACCCTCGTCGACCGCGGCGCGCTGTTCGCCGACCTGGCCGCGATCCGCGAGCGCGGGTACGCCGTCGAGCGCGGCGAGAACACCCCCGGCCTCGGCTGCTTCGCCGTCGCGCTGGACTACCGGACCCCGGCCGCCGACGCGATCAGCTGCTCGGTGCCGTACGCGCGGCTCGACGACCCGGACCACGCCGCCGACACGCTCGCCGCGGTGCGCCGGCACGCCGCCGAACTGAGCACCCTGCTACGGCCGTGAGCCGCCGCACCGACCAGCCCGGGACAGCGCCGGGACCCACTGAGCAGACGAGGGCAGGTGTGGACGGTTGTCCACGATTCTGATCACCGGCGCGGCCGGCGGCATCGGCACCCTGATGCGCCCGCGGCTGGCCCGCCCCGGCCGCACCCTGCGGCTGCTGGACCTGCGGCCGATCGAGGCCGGACCCGGCGAGGAGGCGGTGTGCGCCTCGGTCACCGACCTGGACGCGATGACCGAGGCCTGCCGCGGCGCCGACGCGGTCATCCACCTCGGCGGCCGCTCGCTGGAGGCGCCCTGGGAGCGCATCCTGGAAGCCAACATCGACGGCGCCTACAAGACCTTCGAGGCCGCGCGCCGCGCCGGCGTCCCGCGCGTGGTCTTCGCCTCGTCGAACCACGCGGTCGGCTTCCACACCCCCGACGGCTACCCGCTGTCCGAAGAAGTGCCGACCAGGCCGGACACGTACTACGGCGTGTCCAAGGTCGCCGGGGAGGCCCTCGGCTCGCTCTACCACGACCGGTACGGGCTCGACGTCATCAGCGTGCGCATCCTCACCTGCTTCCCCGAGCCGCCGGACGGGCGCGCCCTGTCCACCTGGTTCTCGCCCGACGACTGCGCCCGGCTGTTCGAGGCCTGTCTCGCCGTGCGGAACCCCGGCTACCGGGTGGTCTACGGGGTCTCGGCGAACACGCGCGGCGGCTGGGTCTCGATGAAGGGCGCCGAGGCGCTGGGCTACCGCTCCGAGGACGACGCGGAGGTCTTCGCCGAGAAGGTCACCGCCGAACACGGCGAGTTGGCGGCGCACGATCCGATCCTGCGCCGGCTCGGCGGCGCGTGGACGCTGCCCGCGTACGACGCGGAGAATCTGCGGTGAGCGTGGCGGCGCGCAGGGCAGTGAGCAGGGCACCGAGCACGGACGCGGGCGGCCGGGCAGGGTCTGGCGCCGTGTCTGATCAACGAAGTCTGATCAACGAAGGGCACAAGCGATGACCGACGCGATCCAGGCGGACGCGATCCAGGGGCGCGACCCGAGGACCGGGCAGCCGACCGGCGAGCCGGTGCCCGTGACCGGTACCGCGCGGGTGGCCGAGATGGTGGCCGCCGCGCAGTCCGCGTTCGAGGCCTGGCGGGACACCGCTCGCGAAACCCGGGCCGCCGCGCTGGAAGCCGTCGCCGCCGCGCTCGACGAGGGCGCCGCCGAACTGGTCGCGCTGGCCGACGCCGAGACCGCGCTCGGCTCCGCGCGGCTGACCGGCGAGGTCGCCCGCACCACCGGCCAGCTGCGGCTGTTCGCCGAGGTGCTGCGGGACGGCTCGTACCAGGGCGTCGTCATCGAACACGCCGAGGGCGCCCGGCCCGACCTGCGCCGGATCAAGCGGCCGCTCGGCCCGGTCGCGGTGTTCGCCGCCTCCAACTTCCCGTTCGCCTTCTCGGTGGCCGGCGGCGACACGGCCTCGGCGCTCGCGGCGGGCTGCTCGGTGATCGTCAAGGCGCACGAGGCGCACCCGCGCACCTCGCGGCGCACGGCCGAGATCGTCAGGCAGGCGCTGGCCAAGGCGGGCGCGCCGGACGCGGTGTTCGACATCGTCTTCGGCGTGCAGGAGGGCGTCGCGCTGGTCAAGCACCCGCTGCTGACCGCGGTCGGCTTCACCGGCTCGACCCGCGGCGGCCTCGCGCTGGCGAAGCTGTGCGCCGAGCGCCCGCGCCCGATCCCGTTCTATGGCGAGCTGGGCTCGGTCAACCCGGTCATCGTCTTCCCCGCCGCCGCGCGCAACCGGCCGCAGGAGATCGCGCGCGGCTACGTCGCCTCGCTCACCCAGGGCGTCGGCCAGTTCTGCACCAACCCCGGCGTCATGTTCGTGCCCGACGACGCCGCGCTGATCGAGGCGATCGAGGCCGCGGTGCGCGAGAGCGCCGGCGGGCCGATGCTGTCCGAGAAGATCCACGCCGGCTACGCCGCCTCGGTCGACCACCTCGGCGCGCGCGAGGATGTCAGCCTGCTGGCTTCCGGCAAGCCCGGCGCCGGACCGTGGGAGGCCGCGCCGGTGGTCTACCGGACCACGCCCGAGGCCGTGGACGCGCACCGCGAACTGCTCGACGAGGAGCACTTCGGCCCGGTCGGCATCCTGGTGGTCGGCGCGGACCCGGCCGGCGCGGCCGCCCTGATCGACGGCGAGGAGGCCGGCCACCTGACCGCGACCGTGCACGCGGACCTCGACAGCGGCGACGACGCCGACCAGGCCCGGCGGG
>JBOHCW010000307.1:0-5927 GCA_050725375.1 Actinocrinis sp.
GCCTGGGCCGGCGCAGCGCCGAGCTGCTGTTCGCCCGGCTGACCGGCGACGACTCGCCACCGCGCACCGTCATGCTGCCGACCGTGCTAGTACCACGCGGCTCGGGTGAACTGCCGCCGTCAGTGGCCTGATACCACAGTGCCCTAATACCGCGGTGCCCTGACAGCCATCTGACAGCGTCTTCACAATGCCCTGACGCACTGTGCGCATACTCTGCGCGCAAACCCCGCGCACTCTGCGCACGACACGGAACGGGGCCGCCGCGAGGTTCCGCGACGGCCCCGCCCCGATCAGAGCGCTAACTCATCCTCTCGCGCCGAGACGCCGAGGACGCTTGTCCCGCTCCCACCTGCCGATCGGTTCAGCCGGCCGCGATCGAGAAGACCGAGATCGCGCCCTGGTTGAGCGTGCTGGGCAGGGTGACGGTCGCCACCGTCTTCGTGCTGTCGACCGGGATGGTCTGCGCGAAGATGAAGGTGTCGACGCTCTGCGGGCCGCTGGCCGAGTTGCGGTACGGGGTCTTGGCCACGGTCACGTTGCCGAACGCCGGCGTGCCTCCGCCGCCGCCCAGCGTCCAGTCGCTGAAGCCCAGCTGCGACTGGGAGACACTGCCGTCGGTGTAGGTAACCGTGACAGTGCCCTGTGAACCGCTGCTGCCGGCGTTGGTGGCGCTGCCCAGGAAGCCGATCTTGGTGGCGCCCGCCGGGGCGTCCAGCGCGATCGTCTGGCCGGACGCGAGGATCGCGTCCGCCTGGCCCGCCGCGACGTTCGGCCAGGAGTAGTTCAGCCCGCCCGAGGCCACCGTCGCGCCGGGCGCGAGCCCGTCCGCGGTCAGCGCCTGCTCGGAGTAGCTGAACCCGTCACCGTCGAAGTTCGCGGCCCCGCCGTTGCTGTCGTCGCTGATGCCGTTGACCGTGTAGTACGGAGCCAGGTCGCCCGGCTGCGCCACGATCACCGACACCTGCGCCGGGATGACGCTGCCCGCCGCGCTGGTGAGGTTGAACGAGACCGGGTACACCCCGTCGGTCGTCCCGGCGGTCACCGTCACGGCCACGCTGGCCGTGCCGTTGGCCGCCACGCTCAGCGAACCGCTGGTCGGGCTCACCGTGACACCGGAGCCGACTGTCGCGTTCCAGCCGATCGTCTGCGCCGAGCCGGTCATCGACTGCACCGAGAGGGTGGCGGTCGAAGTGGTGCCCGGCTTGAGCACCAGCGCCGACGGGCTGACCGCGCCGGTGGCGGCGAAGGTCGGGCCGTACGACGGCGGCGCGTCGGCCGCGGCGGTGCCCCAACTGGTGCGCTGGTTGGTCAGCGACCAGTTCATCGTCGCGCCCTTGGCCAGCGTCGAGAAGGGGACGTACAGCTTCTGGTACGACTTGCCGTTCAGTCTCAGGGACTTGACGTAGAAGTTGGTCGGCGACGCGCCCGGCGCGCTGATGGCGATCTTCTTGCCGGTCGGCAGGGTGATCGTCGCGCTGGGGAAGCCGGGGCTGGAGAAGACCAGGTTGTCAGAACCCGGGTTCTCCGGGTACACGCCCAGCATGTCCCAGACGTACTGGGCGCTCATCGCGCCGAGGTCGTCGTTGTTGTTCAGACCCGCGGGGCCTGGGGTGTACAGGCTGTTGCGGATGTTGTTGACCGCCTGCTGGGTGCCCGCCGGGTCGCCGGCGTAGTCCAGCGCGTTCTGCTCGCCGTGGCCGAACTCGTTGGCCAGGAAGGCGTACATGCCCTGGCCGTTGGGCTCGGACAGGAAGGTCTCCAGCGCGGGGGCGACCTTGGCGTTGCCGCCGAGCAGCGAGAACAGGCCCGCGTAGTCGTTGGGCACGTCCCACAGGTACTGGTACGCGTCGCCCTCGATGTAGTGCGAGGAGGTGGTCGGAGTGATGCCGCTGAGGAACGCGCCGTTCTTCAGCTTCGGCGTCAGCAGGCCGGTGGAGGTGTCGAACACGTTCACCCAGTTGTTCGCGCGGTTCTGCAGCGCGGTCGCGTTGGCGGTGTCGCCGAGCGAGCCGGCGAACTGGGAGATCGCGAAGTCGGCGCTGTCGTACTCCAGCAGGGAGCTGACGAAGCCGTGCGGGTTGCAGCAGTTGTAGCTGCCGTCCTCGGGCAGGTAGCCGTACTGCTGCTCCAGCGAGGCGCCCGGACGGATCGTGTTGTCCGTGTTCGCCTGCTTGAGCATGTCGGCCAGCGCGGTCGAGGTGTCGAAGCTCTTGGCCCCGAACGCGTAGTAGTCGGCGATGATCGCGTCGGCGGGGTCACCGGCCATGACGTAGTTGTCGAGGTTCAGGTAACCCCACTGCTGCAGGATGCCGTTCTGCCCGTAGTAGTTGACCAGGGACTGTGCCTGGTCGCTCGCCGCGGTCGGATCCAGCATCGCCTGCAGCTGCGAGACCGCGTGATAGGTGTCCCAGCCGGAGAAGATCCCGTATTGGTCCTTCTGCTGCCCGGAGACCGCGTGCACCTTGTCGTCGGAGCCGAAGTACTGGCCGTTGACGTCGCTGGTGATGTTCGGCTGGACGAAGACCTTGTACAGGTTGCTGTAGAACTGCTGGGTCTTGTCGGCCGCGCCGCCGGAGACCGCGATGCGGCCCAGCAGCGTGTTCCAGGTCGACTGCGCCTTGGACTTGACCGCGCCGAAGTTCCAGCCGGAGTTCTCGGCCTGCCAGTTCGCCTTGGCGTTGGCGGTGCTGACGTACGAGATGCCGACCTTCGCCTGCACGGTCGTGCTCTTGCTGGTGTCGAAGGTCACGAACACCGAGTTCGGGTTCGACTGGCCCGAGGGGGTCACCACCTGGGAGGCGGTGAACGGGTGGTCGAAGACGATGTCGAAGTACACCGTGTACTGGCCCGGGTCGCCGCAGAACCCGCCGCTGGTGTCAGAACCCGTGATCTCGTTGTCGCCCACGACCTGCGCGGTCGAGGCCGAGTCGCCGTTCTGGCTGTCCATCAGCTTGATCAGGAAGTCGGCCTGGGTCGTCGCCGGGAAGGTGAAGCGGCCCATCGAGCTGTGCGGAGTCGCGGTGAACTCCGAGGTGATGGTGTTCGGCAGGTTGCTCTCGGCCGAGTAGTAGCCCGCCTGCGCCACCTCGGCGGTGTTGGTGAAGGAGGTGGTCGCGTTGCTCGGGTCGCCCGAGGGCAGCGCGCCGGTCATCGGCAGGATCGGCACGTCCTCGGCCGCGCCGCAGCCGGGGCCGCTGACGTGGGTGAGGCTGTATCCGGTCAGCGCCGAGTCGCCGTAGTTGTAGCCGCCGCCCGCGTTGCGGTTCGGCATGGTGTCCGGGCTCCACTGCACCTCGCCGAACGGCGCGATGGCGCCCGGGAAGGTGTTGCCGCCGCCGGAGGTCCAGGTGCGGGTGTCCACCAGCTGGGCCGGGTTGCCCGTGGGCGACTTGGCCAGGGTGCTGTCGGTGCTGGCCGCGGGCGCCTTGACCGCCAGCTTCATGCCGGCGCAGCTGGAGACGCCCTTGGCGTTCACCGTGCAGGTCGCCGTCTTCGGCGTCCGCAGCGCCGCACCGGAGTGCGAACTGCTCGCGACCGCGGGCGCGACGGTCAGCGCCGTGCCGGCCAGTGCGCCGCTCGCCATGACCGCGAAGGCCCGTGACCAGCGTATCCGTGCGCGCGCGGCTCGTGGCCGCGCTTTGGCGGATGTGGATGTGAAATCAGTACGGTGCATTACGGTCCTCCCCCGACCCCCGAAGCGCGTAGGTACGCCCCTGGCCGGATGACAACGTTGTCAGACGCGGGGAATCCTTCCGCCGAAGTGAGGGTGCGTCAACAGTGCGGCGCGAGAATCCCGCCCGTCCGGTTCTGACGCGCCGTCAGGAGCCGGCCGGGCCCGGTCGAACACGCGGGCTACGGCGCAGGTCAGGGTTCGTGATCACGAAGAGAGGGCGCCACACGCACGCGACCCGCACGGCAGGGCCCGCCCGGAAACGCGTCGAGGACGGCTCAAACTTGCCGACCTGACGCGTGAAGATCGACGAACGGCTGTGGCCGTGCGTGCATCCGTACGCGCGTACGACGTTCCGGGCCCTACCTATGCAACCGGGCATATCCGGGCACACAAAAACGCGGGTTCCCAGTGCCCCACGCACCGGGAACCGCGCTCGTCGTCACCGACAGGTAGCGTAGCGTATCAGCACACGCCGTCACTTGCCGAGTCGGATCGGTAATCCGCTAGCGCGCCTTTAGCGAGTGACCATTAGTAGTAGTGGCTTGAGTCCTGCTTGAATCCCGCTACTCGGCGTCGCCGTTCGGCGGGTGTTCAGCCGCCCAGCGCGCCCAATCGGCGAGCGCCTCGTGCAGGCGCACCGCGGCCTCGACGGTGATACGCATCGACTTCACGGCGGGACCGGTGCCGAACTCGCCGGCCTCCTTGCGTGCGGCGTACGAGCGGTACTGCTCGGCCATGCCGGTGTAGAACGCCGCCTCGCTCTCCAAGTGTCGGGCGAGCTCCTGCGGCTCCATCAGCCAGAAGAAGAGCGAGCGCAGCACCGGCTGCAGCCGCATGGTGTGGTCGACCTCGCCGTCGGTCAGCCAGGCGCGCAGTTCGGTCAGGCCCTTGTCGGTGACCCGGTAGGCGGTGCGCCGGCGCGGCCCCTCGCTCTCGACCTGGATCAGGCCCTCGTCGGCCAGCCGGCGCAGTTCGGCGTAGATCTTCGGGTGCTGAGCCGGCCAGATCTGGCCGAGCAGTTCCTGGAACCGGCGGGCCAGGTCGTACCCGCTGGCGGGAGCCTCGGCGAGCACTCCGAGCAGCCCGTAGCGCAGCGACATCCCGGCCTCCTGCCTCGATCGGGGCCGGACGCGTTCGGACGGCCCGGCAAGCACATCTTGACACGGCGTACCGGTTCCGTGATCTCATATGTCCCGTAGGACATGTCCCTTCGTACATGTGAGGCAGTTATGGCGAACGAGAAGACTGCGCCGGCGGGGAGAACAGCGTCGCCGGGTAAGGCGGCTACGTCGGGTAAGACATCGATGTCAGGCAAAGCTGTGCTGGTGACGGGTGCTGCCGGCGGTGTCGGCGCGCCGCTGTGCGCGGCCCTGGCCGGGCGCGGGTACACCGTCTACGCGGGCGTACGGTCCGACGCGCCGGGTCTGGCGGGCCATCGCGGGATCCGCACCGTGCGACTCGACGTCACCGATCCGGAGAGCGTCGCGCAGGCTGCCGAGCAGATCGCGCGCGACGCGCCGGGCGGGCTGCACGCGGTGGTCAACAACGCGGGCGTGATCGTGCAGGGTCCGCTGGAACTGCTGCCCGCGCAGGAGTTGCGCCGGCAGTTCGAGGTCAACGTGTACGGCCCGCATCAGGTCACCGCGGCGTTCCTGCCGCTGCTGCGGGCAGGTGGTGGCCGGGTCGTCAACATCAGCGCGCCCTCCGCGCGCACCGCGCTGCCGTTCTTCGGCCCGATCTCGGCGAGCAAGGCCGCGCTGGAGTCGTTGTCGGTCGCGCTGCGCGGCGAGCTCGCCGAGTGGGCGGTGCCGGTGACGGTCGTGGAGTTGGGCATGATGGACACGCCTATTTTCGCGAAGGCGGATCAGGCCGCGAAGGCGGTCATGGCCCGAGCGTCGGCGGACCAGATGGACCTGTACGCGAGCCCGCTCGCCTCGTTGGCGAAGGCGTCGGCACGCATGACCCCGGCACCGGTGGACGGCGCCGTGAAGGGCATCGTCGAGGCCGTAGAAGCATCGCGCCCCAAGCACCGCTATCTCGTCGGCCGCGACACGCGTATGGCGTCCTTGCTCGTCGTGTTGCCGTCGCGTGCCCGTGGTCGGGTGCTTGCACGGGTACTCGGGCTCAAGGCACCGCGATGAACGGTACCGACGGGCGCGGCCCGTGAGCGTGATCAGCACCTTTACTGCTGGATGTCGCTCTAGGTATGGTTCGCCGCCCTAGAGCACAGTGCGGCGGCCGGTCCATCGGGTAC
>JBOHCW010000308.1:0-4761 GCA_050725375.1 Actinocrinis sp.
GCTTTGACGTGAAGGCGGCTTCACCTCAAAAGAGGGCGCTACGTCAGTTCCAAGTGAAGTGGGCTTCACATCATGGGTGAGAGGGGCGCCCGTTTGAGGTGAAGCCGCCTTCACGTCAAAGCGCGCGTCGCGTTCGGCCGCCCGGGCCGCGCGGGCCGCCTTCGACGCCGCGATCGCCTTGACGGGTGCTTCGCCGGCGGTGCGCTCACGCAGCGGCCTGAAATCCCCGTCGACGCGGAACGGCAGCGTGCCGAGGTCGGCGGGCACGCACAGCTGGTACAGGTCGCACACGCGGCCGGTGCGGCCGCCGGCGCGCTGGACGCGGTGCAGCAGCCGCAGATCCCGCAGCACGTCGACGTGCTCGATCAGCTGCCGCCTGGACAGGCCCGTGGAGGCGGCCAGGCGCGGGTCAGCGGGCATCACGTTGCCCCCGTCGGCGTTGCCGAGCCAGGAGAGCGCGAACGCGACCGCGCGCACCTGCGCGGTCAGCTCCAGGCGCAGGATCTCCCCGTTCCAGTCGTAGGCGCGCATCGGCGTCAGCTCCTGCGGCCACTGGTTCGGGTTCGGCCGCGGCGTCTGGTAGTGCTCCCACAGTCGCTCTACCTGCTCGCTGACCGCCGGCCCCGTCGTCGGCTCCTCGCTCACCCGTCGATCCCTTGCTCGGTGTGAAAGTGACGCCGCCGCCCGGCGCGGTCGTGCCCATGAAGACCCAGCCGTGGTCGGGCGGCGGTGTGTGCGCGGTGCCGAGTTGCTGGCGGGCGAGCTGGCGGCGCAGGTCGCGCCGCTCCCGTTCCAACTCCCGCACCGTCAGGCGCACGCCGCGGCAGGCAGGCTGCTGGCACTCGGGCACGGGCGTGAGCGCGCCGGTGTGCATGTCCACCTCGACCAGGCCCACGGCCGTACGCGGCTCGGCGCTCTGGCGCGCGGTCGCGGGCTCGGCCGGTTGCGCGGGGTCGCGGCGCGGCTTGAGGCGTTCGAGCATCAGGCGCCCGCCTCAACCGGTGCGCTGTCCTGCGTGCGCTCGTCGGCGGCCGGCTGGTTCTCGACGCGGCCGGGCTGCTTGTCGTCGTCCTCGTCCTTGATGTAGCGGCCGGCTTGCATGAGCCGGTCGGCGAACCGCTCGCGCAACACGTCACAGGCCGCGTAGAGGGTCCGGACGCGGTCGCGCAGAGTGCCGCTGCTGTCGACGCCGTTCGCGAAGGCCGCGAGCCCGTCCCTGGCCTCGATCGCGCCGACCACGGCGGCGAGGTCGGCTTTCTCCTGGGCGAGCCATTGCTCGTCCGTGTCGGCGTCGCGGGTCGTGACGAGCCAGTCGGCGTATTCGAACGCGAGCTGGCCGCCACGCAACACGGAGGCGCAGAACCCGATGCAGAACCCGAACGCCACACCGGTCAGCAGCAGCGCCGCAATCCACCAGCCCATCAGGCACCCGCCTGCGGAAGCTCGACCGTCTGATCCATCGGGGTCAGCGGCCCGTAGCAGGCGATGACGTCCGGGAGGGTGACGTCACGCAGTTCGCGTACGAACATCCCGTCCATCGTCGGCAGGGCCACGCCGTCGAGGCGCGTCCACCAGCCGCCGTGCTCCCAGATGTCGCCGTCGCGGTCGGCCCACCGGCTGGTGAGGTCGTAGCGTTCGCCGCTGGCCGGGTCGATCCATTCGGTCGGCGGTTCGGTGTCGGCGCCGGTGAAGTCCGCGCCGCCGTGCGCCTTGAGCACCTGGAGAGCGGCACGGCCGCCGCTGTGCCGCTTGACCTGCCGCCGGATCCTCTCGCCGAGTGCGAGCTGTTCGACCAGCACGTGCCCGCCGGCGAGCAGCTGGACCAGGCGGCTGACATCGTGCGTGCCCCTGGTGACAAGGACGACGACCGGGTCGCCGTGCTCGTCGTCATACGCTCTGGACAGATACATCAAGTTCCTTACGGTCTGGCCCGCCGTGCGGGCATGCGGCCCGCGGGGCGCTGGCTGTGGGTTGGGGTGGGCCGCCCGCCGTTCGGGGAAGAGGGCGGGCGGCCCTGCTCGGCCTGCCAGGCACACCCCCCGCGTCGCAGGGGGCTGTGCGGGGTCCTGGCGGCCGTCCCGCGCGCTCCGGCCGGGGTGGGGTGGCCGGGGGTCGCGCGGGGAGTCATCGGGGCGCGGGTCAGGCGCCGTCGGGGTGAGCGTCACGCCGCCAGGCGGCGACGATGTGTTTCGGGACGCGGCCCCTGGGCGGCACCTCGTGGCCGTGCTCCCGGGCCCAGTCGCGGATCGCCACCGAGTCCTGGCCTCCGGCGGGCGCGGCGCCCGTGGCGTGCAGAGCGGCCTTAGCGTCCGCGAGCTGCCGTTCCAGCACCTCGACGATCTTGCGCTGCTCGGCCGTGGCGATCTCGCGCTCGTGCAGGGTCATCAGCTCGGCGAGCCGTACCCGGACGGCGGCCGCGAGGGTGCGGGCACGGGTCGTCCCCCGCGTCTCGGCCCACGCGAGCACGTCGTCCAGGTCCGGCGGAACGGTCCTCTTCGGCGGGTCGGGCTGCGGCTGCACTATCGGCTGCGGCGCCGGGCCGGCCTTTTGCCGTGTCGGTGCCGCGGCAGCCTGGGCCGCGCGCCCGCGCCGGTGCTGTGCGGCCAGGTCGACCGCGGCGACGATCTGCGCCCGCGACAGCCCGGACTGGTCCGCGATCACCGCGATATCGGCACCGGCCTTGGCCATGCTGACCACGGCCTGTTCCGCGACGGTCAGCGCCCTAGGCTGCGTCGGTGAGTCGCCCACGGCGCTCCTCCTTCTGGGACACGCCGGCGCCGATGTACGGCTGGGCGTTCATCGGAATCAGGGCGATGTGGTGCGTGCGGCGCAGCTTGCTGCGGTCCGTTTCGCTGTAGCCGCCCCAGAATCCCCACTGCTCGTGCTCCAGGGCCCAGGCCAGACACTCGGGACGCTCCACACAGGCCGCGCACGCCGCCGCCATCACGTGGTGCGGGGCGTCGTCGGCGAACGCGGCGGCGACCTTCGGGTCCTTGCGGCACTCGGCCTGTTCCAGCACCGGCATGCGGCGGCTCACCGTGCGCTCCCGTCCGCGTCGGCGAACTCGAACTCGTGGTCGGCCGCGAACTGCGCCCAGGCACGCCGCCACGCCGCCCGCGCCCGGTGACGTGCCACCGCCCGGCTCAGCAGATCGCGCACCCGGCGGTACGCCCACACCGCCAGCCAGCACAGGCCCCCGTACGCGACGATGAGCATCAACGCCCAGAGAACGAATTTCACCGCTTCCTCCCCTTCCCCTCGTCCTCACGCTCGTCCTCGCGCTCGTCCATGCGTGACAGGGCCTTGACCGTGGTGAACGTGATGCACCAGATCGCGGCGAGCAGGAACGAACCCAGGACCCAACCCGCAATGAACTTCAGGACGAACTCGGCGGCGGCGATCACCAGTCACCGTCCGATCCCGGGCCGGCCGTCTCGTCGAGCAGCAGGTCCCCCAGGGCGTCGAACACCGGCGCCGGCCGGATCGAGGGGTCCTGGCCGTTCATCGCCCAGAAAAGCTGCTCGCAGCCGTGCATCTGGCAGGAGCGCCACAGGGCCGCGCGGCGCCGCTCGACGAACGCCGTCGGGTCCTCGCAGTAGTCCGCCGCCGCCAGGGCCGCCATCGCCGAGACACGGTCGCCCAGTCGGGTGCGGGCCTGGGTGATGCTCACCTCGATCTGTGCGGCCACCTCGTCATCGGTACGCAGACCCACGTCCGCCAGGCGGCCCTCGTGCATCGCGTGCTCGATCGCGTCCGCGTGCAGCTCGACCAGGGCGACCTGCGCCGGATCCACCGGCGGAACCTGAACCAGGCTCATCGGTCGGCCTCGCTCCGGGGCTCGGGCAGCTGCACCGGCACGATCTCGCCGGCCTCGATCGCGAGCGTGCGGCAGGTGCGGCACAGGTAGACCAGCGCGGCCGCCTGGCCGACGCCCTTACGGGCCCGCACCACGTTGACCGTCGTGCCGCACTCGTCGCACGAACGCGGGTCGGCCGGCTCGGCCTCGGCGCTCTGCGCGTCCTCGTCCGGGGACTGGGCGAAACCCTCGCCGTCGTAGCGCGCCTGTTCCTGAACGAACCACTGCGGCAGCGGGTCGCGGGTGTGCCAGGTCGAGTCGGTGCGCTTGCAGCTGACCGTTTCCAGGGTGACGCTGCCGCCGAAGACCAGCGTTCCGCGGAAGTGGTCGTTCGGTGCCTCACGGCGCGCCTTCACGCCCATCAGCTCGGCGATGCGCGCCGTTCCGGCGATCTCCTCGTCCGGCTCGGCGTTATGCGCGTAAAGCGTGATCGTCGAGTGCGACGGAACCGGCACGTCCGGGTGCAGCTTGTAGAACTCGATCAGCTTGCGCAGGCCGTCGAGGAACGTCTCGAGCTTCGACATGTCCTTCGGTTCGCCGGCCTCGGCCTTGTACAGCTCGGCGTTGTCCGGGTCGGCGTACGCGAGCAGCCGCCCGAGCTCCTGCGCCCGGGTCGCGTGCTGGGACGCGCACGTGGCTTGGTAACGCACCGTGGCCAGCTTCTCGTCGCGGAGCGTTTCCGCCCGCTTCGCGTCCTGCAGTGCCGCCTGCAGCTGGTTGTGCAGGTGCCGGATCATTTCCGGGGAGAACTCGTTCATCGTGCACCCGCGATCGGCGCCATCGGCGCGGTCGACTCCATCGCGGACTGCGGGTCGGCGTCGGCCGGGTCGAAGAAATGGCCGCCGTATAGCGGCACGTCCTCGTCGTCGGTCGGCAGGACCGGCGGCCCGCAGTAGAG
Organism: Actinocrinis sp.; assembly: GCA_050725375.1. Taxonomy (GTDB): domain Bacteria; phylum Actinomycetota; class Actinomycetes; order Streptomycetales; family Catenulisporaceae; genus Actinocrinis. Next base: position 4,755 of record JBOHCW010000308.1, read on the forward strand.
GGTGGTC
>JBOHCW010000309.1:0-10619 GCA_050725375.1 Actinocrinis sp.
TCTGTATCGAGTCGAGCTCGTTGGACAGCACGGTCAGGTCGCTGCCGGGATTCGCCTGGATGGCGCGCAGCTGCGAGGCCGGTGAGCTCGCGTCCCAGCAGCCGGAGTCGAGGATCGGCGCGGTAGCGCCGAGGTAGACCTCCGTGGCCAGGAACACGACCGACAGCGCGATGCCGGACAGCGCGATCCGGCGCCCCAGGCCGAACCGGCTCCTGGACCGGGCGAGTGCGACGCCGGACAGCGCGGCGCCGACCGGGGGAAGGAACGAGAGCGCCGCGCCCGCGACGGCCAGGGGGTTGCCCCGCCAGAGCGAGGTGGTCTCGGGGATGTGCTCCTCGGCGGGGGCCGAGGGGACCTCGAACAGTGACAGGTCATCGCTCGGGTCATACGCCATGTTGTGCCTTTGCAGATGGTGCGCGGAGCCGACGGTCCGCCGGCGACGTCGGCCGATCGTACGGTTCATACGAACCCTGCTTCAACGCTTGGCCGAAGCCGCGGCCGAACGGTGACCAACGACACACTGGCCGCCGCCGGACCTTCCCGGCGACGGCCAGTGCGCCTTGCTGTCGGATGCCCCAGGTCTGGGCAGATCCCGGCTAGCCGATCAGGGCGTTCAGAACTTGCCGCAGATGTCGTCGATCGCGGTGCCGTCGGTCCCCAGACGGCTCGCGGCCGCCGAGAAGGCGTCCAGCTGGCTGGTGTCACCCTTCTGGATCGCCTGCAGACCGGACAGGACGGTGGTCATGTCGTCGTCCATGGCCTTGATCTTGTCCTTGACCTCCTGGTGCTGCGCCTGGCCCTGGGCCGTGTCGAGCGAGGTCTTGAGGTTCTGGATCTCCGTGGCGAACGTGGCGAGGTCGGTCTTCAGCGCGGCGCTGTTGCCTGTGTCGGCGTTCAGCTTGCTCTCGTCGGACGAGATGGTGTCCAGCTGCGACTGGAACGAGTTCTCCGCGGAGCGGCAGCCCGGGTCGAGCGCCGTGCTGTTGCCGACGGACACGCCGATCGCGACATATCCGGCGATGAAGGCCACCGAGAGGATCAGGCCGGCGATCGACAGGCCGCGGCCCTTGCCGCCGACGCGCGGCGCGCGCGTCAGGCCGAGGATCGAGAAGATGATGCCGAGCAGCGGCAGGATGCTCAGAATGAAGCCCGCGACGGCGAAGCCGTTCTTCTGCGGCTCGGTCGGGTAGCCGTAGCCGGGCGGGACCTGTCCGGGTCCGCCGAACTGCGGCTGGGGTGCACCGTACGGGGGCACGGGCGCCCCGTACTGGTTCTGCCCGGTGTCGCCGTACTGCGGAGCCGGGGCGCCGTACTGGGGCGCTGGTGCTCCGAACTGCGGCTGCGCTTGCGGCGCCTGGGGCGCCTGAGCGCCATACTGCGGAGCGGGCGCTCCGTACTGCGGGTCGACCGGCGGCGGCGCGAACGAGCCGGAGTCACCCCCGCCCTGCGGGACCGACCAGTCGCCGCCGGACTCCTGTGGCGGCTGCCCCCATGACTCGGACACGTTGTCCCCTCCAGATTTGAAAGTATGAGCGGCTGATCCTAACGGCAGCGGCGACAGGCGGATCGTGATCGAGTTCCCGAGTTGGCCGAATCGTGATCTGATGCCCATTCAACCGCCGATGTGTCGGCCGTCTGACGCCGAAAGCTGCCAATCGAGCCGACTTCAGGACACGAACTGGTAGCAGGCCGTCGTGCATGTCGGTACCCTTCGATAGGGTGTGATTCGCCAGGCGTCGCGCCAGGCGCCTTTTGGCGGCGCGCGCGGGCAGTCGACTTCACGAGGGGATTGAGGGGAATCGGCGGCATGGGTAGCAGCTTCAAGGTCGAGCTGGAGGAGCTCGAAGCGGTCAGGCAGAAGCTTCAGGCGCTGCTGCAGGACCACTTCCAGGAGACTTCGAGCCCGCTGGCGACCACGACGTATCACAACAACACCGCGTCCGACATCCAGCAGACGGCGCTGCCCGGCCAGCTGAAGCGCGCGGAGGGCGGTGACGGCTCGTCGAACTTCGGCCCGACCGACGCGGGCCTGGACGCCGCGTCGAAGTTGAACAACGCGCACGGCGCGGTCCAGCAGGCGATCTACGGCCTCATCAACGAGGTCAACGACAAGATCAACACGCTGCACGACCGGATCCAGAAGACCCACCAGCTGTACTCCACCACGGAGAGCAATCTGCAGCTGGACATGACCCAGGTCGAGAAGGGCGCATGAGCGGGGCCGCGTGGACCACGGGAGCTGACCCCGGGGGCCGCGCGGGCCACATCGACGACGGAGCGGAATCGGAAGACGCGGGGTAGGACAGTCCAATGCCGAATCAGTTCAACCACGACACTGTCCAGCAGTATGGCGGCGTCAAGTGGGCCAAGGACCAGGTCGACATGCTCCAGCCGGGTGCGATCGACGACCAGATCAGCGGCTACAACAAGGTCAGGACGTCGCTGAACCAGATCGTGGACACGCTCAACACGGCGAACGCTTCGATCCAGTCCTCGTGGAGCGGCGATGCCGCGACGGCCGCGACGCAGACGTTCAGTGAGACCTCGAACCACGCACAGAACGTGGTCACCACCGTCGACAACACGGTCACGCAGCTGCAGACCGCGAAGCAGGCGGCGGTCTCCGCGCAGGCCGCGATGGCGAAGGTCCCGGACGAGAAGCCGGTGCCGAACGGCGGCATCTTCGGCGCGTTCACGAACACGGTGTCCGACATCTTCACGGGCACCGACCCGACGCAGCAGGCTCAGCAGCACAACACTGCGGCCCGCACCCAGGCCGCCGACGTACTCAATACGCTGTCGAACACCTATGACACCGCCGCGAACAACATGCACTCGATCGCGGGTACTGGTGGTGAAGGTAGCGGTTTCACTCCGACAAGCACCTCGACCGGCGGCTTCAATCTCGGCAGCGGATCGACCTACAGCGGAATTGGCGGCGGTGGATCGCCGGCCTATACGCCTACTACCGGTGGCGGCAGCGGCAGCGGCACGACTTCGCGCACTTCAGGTGGCACAACCGGCGGCGTCTCAGGCGGCGTGTTCCAGGACACTCATACCAGCCTGCAGAGTGTCACGACACTTCCGCCGCCCACCACGACTAACACACCTCCGGCCAACCCGATCAGCACCACCCCGACGACTACGCCGAACCAGCCGATCTTCGGCCCGTTCGGCGGTGGTCCGCTGCCCGAGCCGACCCCGAACAGGCCCGGCAAAACGAGCGGCGGAACCGGCCTGCCCAACGAGAACCTGCTCACCGAAGAAAACGGCGGCGGCGGCGGTCGCACGTCGAAGCTCAGTTCGCAGTCGAACGTCTTCGGCGAAGACGGCTTCGGAGGCGATAACAACAACGGCGGCGGCTCCGCGCGCCGTTCGAACACCTCCGGTCTGAACGCGGGTGGACTCGAAGGCGAAGGCGGTCCCGGCGGTCACTCTCCCGGCGGCACCGGTGCCGGGACAGGCAGCGGCAATGGCTCGGGACAGCAGTCGAACATGCACGGCGGGGGCGGACGCCGCGGTGGCGGCGGGGGCGCCGGCGGAGAAGAAGATCTCGGATCGTCGAAGTACTCCCGCGGCCGCTTCTTCGACGACGAGGAGGCCGGTCCGCACAGCGACCGCTGGACTCAGCCCTCGATCGGCGGCGACGAGTCGTTGATTGTCAAGGGTGGCGGACGCGCAGGCGGCACCGGTCGGGTAACGTCGGCGTACGACGGGGCGACTGACGCTGACGGCAACCCGCTGCACATGATGCGCGGTGCGGCCGGTCGTGCCGGGATGCGCAACGACGATGACGACGACGAGCGCGGCGAGCGCCCTGATTATCTTAAGGAAGACCCCGAATGGTGGCAGTCCGCGCAAACGGCAGCACCGCCCGTCGTCGACTGACGCAAGGAGCTGTCTTCAGGCGCGTCGGCAGCGCGGCCACCGTGGTCGCGCTGCTCGCTGCCCCGGTCCTCGCCGCGAGCCCGGCCCAGGCGTTTTCAAGTCAGCAGTGGGCGCTCAACTACCTGAAGGCGTCCCAAGACTGGCAGGTCTCGAAGGGTTCTGGCGTCACGGTCGCGGTGCTCGACTCTGGCGTGGCGTCGATCCCTGACCTGAACGGCCAAGTCGCATCAGGCGCCGATTTCTCCACAAGCACCACGAGCAGTGGCAACGGCCGTACAGACACCGATAGCGGTGGTCACGGCACTGGTATGGCCTCACTTATCTCGGGTAACGGCACCGCTGTAACCGGCCTGGCACCATCGTCCAAGATGCTCGCCGTCCGAGTGATGACGGGCGCAGGTGGGTTCACAACCCAAGAACTCGCGGCGGGTATCCAGTACGCTGTCCAGCATCACGCTGGTGTGATCAACCTGTCCGTTGGCGGGTCGGACTCCGACCCGGTCGTCCAGCAAGCCATCAGCGCAGCGATCGCCGCCAATGTCGTGATCGTCGCTTCGTCCGGCAACGAGAGCAACACCTCGGTCGACTATCCGGCTGCGTATCCCGGAGTTGTCGCAGTTGGAGCAATCGACCAGAACGGGCAGATTTGGGGCCAGTCCAACACTGGTGCGCAGGTGGCACTGGCTGCGCCCGGCGTGTCGATCTATCGGGATAACAATCTCAACCAACAAGGTACCGAGTCCGGCACGTCCGAAGCCACCGCGTACGTTTCCGCCGCCGCCGCGCTCATCCGCAGCGCACACCCGGACTGGACCGCAGGCCAGGTCATCCGCGACCTGATCGGCACCGCCGACCCCGCCTCCGGACAGAGCGCCGGCCAACACAGCGACCAGTACGGCTACGGCATCATCGACCCGCTCAAGGCACTGCACGCCGCCGCGCCGTCCGACAAATCGAACCCACTGCTCAGCAGCTCGAACAGCTCGGCCGGCGCCTCCCCGTCCACCGGCTCGACCCCCGGCGGCGGCACGTCCACGACGCCGTCGTCCAATGCCGCGGCACCGGCTTCGTCGTCCTCGTCGCACACCGGCCTGATCATCGCAATCATCGTCGGCGCGATCGTGATCATCGGTCTAATCCTGCTGATCGTGGCGCTGGGCCGGCGCGGACGCGGCGGACCCAAGCCGCCCGGCGGGAATGGACCCGGCGGGGGCAGTGGCTACCAGCCGCCGCCTTACCCGCAGCAGAACCCATACCAGCAAGGCGGATACCCACCGCAGGGGCGGGGGCAAGGGCAGGGTCAGCAGCCGCCGCAATACCCATCGGCGCCCCAGTACCCGCAGAACCCGAACCCCTACGGTCAGCAGCAGCCACCGCAGTACCCGCAAGGCTGACACCTCCCGCTGAAGACCTGGACCAGGACACCGACTAGGTCCAGCATCTCCGGACACCGCGACAAACGCACTTCGGCCGCCCCCCGTGAAGCTTACGGAGAGCGGCCGATGCCTTGCCGGACCAGTCTGACCAACCGAATACGCCCCGGCCGAAGACTCAGTCCCAGTCGAATCAGTCCCGGTCGAATCAGTCCCAGTCGAATCAGTCCTGGTTGAAAAATCCCGGATCGACGGACGGGCTGTGCGCGCCGTCCATCAGCTCGGTGCCCTGCGGCGAGAGCAGGAAGACCCGGGAGGCCACCCGCTCTATCCCACCGCGCAGCGAGAAGATCAGGCCCGAGGCGAAGTCGACGATCCGCTTCGCGTCCGCCTCCTCCAGGTCCGCCAGGTTCATGATCACCGGGATGCCGTCGCGGAAGTACTCCCCGATCACCCGGGCGTCGGTGAAGCTCTGCGGACGGACGGTGGCGATCCGGTAGCCGGCCTGCGCCCCCAGCTCTCCGCTCTCGCCGTACCAACGCTCGCCGTCGTCCACCGGCACCAGATGCGGGGCGGTCGCCCTGCGGCTCGAAACCATCGCACGCCTCCTTTCCCGAACCACGCTGCCATCATCGCGATGTGACCCGACCGTACCGGCCCGGCCTGACAGGGCCTCAGCCCAGCCAGAGCGCCATCAGGCGGATCACTCATACGAGTGTTTCTCTTCTCAACGCACCACGCTAGCCGGTTTTCCCGCCGGCCGACCCACGACGCGCCGAGATTGTCAGCGGGAGGTGGTATACGCACCCGAAGCACCCGACGCGATCACCTTTCGAACGTTCCCGTTCCCCACTTCCATTTACGTTAAGCCTTACCCGCACCCGGGTTTCTTGACCTTTGACGAGCGACCGACCCCCTGTGTTCCCGGCCTACGACAAGTCCACGTCCGCGTAGACCGCTATCGCGTCCCGTAGGCATTCGCCAGTGCCCGCAAGCTGCTTGTCGTCGCCCGGGCGGAATTGCGGTCCGCTGCGAACATGGCAAACCTTTGTGCGAGTTAGACGCCTTACGCACGCCATCCGCGTAGTCCTCACGCGTCCAAACCGCAGTGCGGCACCCGGATTCCGCCACCTGCTCCAGCCCGCGTTCCGCCCCTTCCGTCGCATACTTCGCGTGGCCGAATTCTTCGAACAACTCTTCGGTATTCGCGCTATTACCACAGGCCGGTTCCTCTAGGGCGCGCCACCCGTCACGCCGTGTCCTGCTCAGGTCCGCCCATCCCGCCGCACGCGCAGACGAATCAGCTCACGAACTCCAATCCACCTGCCCGGTCGACCGCAGGTCCACTGTGCACACGTCCGCTCGGCGAACGTTCGGCTGATCGTAGGTTCGCCGGAAAGAAGGATCAACACACCGCATCCGTGCCTCGGCGCGGGCAGGTCTCGTTGATCTGCACGTGGCGGCACCCGGCCCGGGTTCTAGACGGCCGGTCCGGAACGCCACGTGCCCTGAAGTAGTACAAACCGAACCGCCGCCGCGCCTCCGGTACCGGACCGCGGCAAGGAGGAATCCGATGAACCTCAAGAAGCTCGCCGTGCTGACCGCTGCCACCTCGGGCGTCGTGCTGGCCGGCGCCGGCGCGGCCCTGGCCGACACCTCGGCCGACGGCTCGGCGACCAACTCCCCCGGGATCGTCTCGGGCAACAACGTCCAGGTTCCGGTGCACATCCCGGTCAACGTGACCGGCAATGGCGTGAACATCATCGGTCTGCTCGACTCGGTCTTCGACAACCAGAGCTCGAACAACTGACCGCGGGCCGGCGCCGGCCGGCCGCCCTCGGAGCCCGGCCCGCCTAGCGGGGGCCGGGCTCCGTCCTTGGAAACGTCCCGCAGAAGCCGCCCGGTCGGGCGGCCGGCGCCGAGTGCGCGCCGACCTGCACCACCACACCGATCGTCAGAAGGTTGTACCGCAGCGGCCGGATTCACTCGTCCGCTGGAATCGTCGGATTTGGTGTAACCCGGATCGTCACACCTCGTTCCCCTGATGGTCCCAGGAGTTCAGCTGCGCGACGGACGCGCGGGCCTCGGCCCACCTCACCTCACCATCGACGCGTAGACGTCGACTCGTACGACATGGGGTTTCACGCATGCAATTCACGACGAAACGACGCGTCGCGCTCGGAATGACGACCGGCGGCTTCCTGATGGCCGGGCTCGGCATGGCCACCGCGCACGCCGACACGACCGCGACCGGCAACACATCGCACTCCCCGGGCATCGGCTCCGGCAACCTGATCCAACTGCCCGTCAACGCGCCGATCAACGTCTGTGGCAACCAGCTCGACGTCATCGGCATCCTCGACTCGGTGACCGGCAACTCCTGCACCAACGGCTCAGGCAGCGGACACGGCGGCGGTACGACCGCGACCGGCACCGCGAAGAACTCGCCCGGCATCGGCTCGGGCAACCTGATCCAGATCCCGGTCAACGCCCCCGTCAACATCTGCGGCAACCAGGTCGACGTCATCGGCGTGAAGAACACCGACCACGGCAACTCCTGCGCGAACGGCGGCGGCTCGACGACCGCGACCGGCCACAGCACCGGCTCGCCGGGGATCGGCTCGGGCAACCTGATCCAGGTCCCGGTCAACGCCCCGGTCAACGTGTGCGGCAACCAGGTCGATGTGATCGGCATCCTGAACTCGGTGACCGGCAACTCCTGCGCGAACAGCGGTCCGAGCACCCAGCCGACCCCGCCGCCGAGCCCGACCCCGCCGCCGTGTGGCTGCACGCCCCCTCCGCCCCCGCCGCCGCCCACGACTCCGTGCCCGCCGTCCGGGACCTCGACCTCGACGACCACACCGCCCGCCTCAGGCACGCCGAGCTCGACCACGACGCAGTCCACAGGCACGCCTTCGACCAGCACCTCGTCGACCGGTGGAACACACCACGGCGGCTCGAACGGCAACGGCCCGAACCACGGCGTCACCGGCACGCCGGGTAACGGCGGTGTCCTCGCCCACACGGGCGCCGGTGCGGCCGCCCTCGCCGCGGCGCCCCTCGGCGCGGGCCTGATCGGCGGCGGCGTCCTGCTGCGCCGGAAGTTCCCGACCCGCGGGTCGCACTGACGCTCTGTCACCTGCCCTGGCCCGCGCCCCTCGTCGCGAGCCTCCGGTGCTCCCGCCCGCCCAGCACGGCGGCCGGGAGCACCGGCCTTTTGCACTCCTTTAGCGGGCAGGCTTGACAGCATCGGCTAATGTACTTAGCTTCGAAGCTAAGGAATCGTTAGGGCGGTGCAGCCGAGGAGGTGCGGACATGCCGCGAGCCGGCCTTACCCCCGACTCGGTGGTCTCCACGGCGCTGGAGATCCTCGACCGGCGCGGTCTGGACGGACTGACGCTCAAAGCCGTCGCCGACCACGCCGGCGTCGTCACGCCCTCGCTCTACAAGCACGTACACGGCCTGCCCGAACTGCGCAGACTCCTTACCGTACGCATCCTCGACGAAGCGGCGACACGTATGGGCGCCGCTGTGATGGGTTTAGCCGGACCGGACGCCTTAGCCGCTTATCTGACGGAGTATCGGGCGCTGGCGAGTCAGCACCCGCACCGCCACGCACTTATCGAGCGCGCCTCGTACGACGATCCGAGCTTCACAGCGGCCTCGGCACGCATGGTCAACGTCGCGTACGCGGTCGTGCGCGGCTTCGGCCTCGACGGCGAGGACCTGGTGCACGCGGTACGGACCGTACGCGCGGCGGTCAACGGCTTCGTCAGCCTGGAGATCGGATTCGGCTACCGCGTCCCGACCGACACCGACGCGAGCTTCGCCTACCTCGGCCGGGTGCTGGCCGCCGGCCTGCGCCCGACTCAGGCGACTCAGGCAACCCCAAATAGCTGAGTCAACCCACTCGACGACGCCCTTGGCTGCCGAGCGGCTCAACGGCGCGCGGCCATGTCCTGGTCATCTCCCGTCGTCCACGGCCTTACACACCGCCACCCACACTTCCTTCGTCGCGATCCCGTCGGCCAGCGCCTGATGCACCGTCCGGCCGCCCAGATCGCTCATCACGAAGTCGCGGGCGAACGAGTCCGCGTACGCCGCCCCGAACCGCTCCGTCATCCGCTCCCAGAACACCGTCAACCGCACGCTGGCAGCGTACCGGTTCGAAATCTGTCGGTGGCTGCGGCGAAGATGGACGTATGGGTCTTATAGACGGGTTCGCCGAGCCGACTCGGCGCTGGTTCGAGGGCGCCTTCGCCGCGCCCACGGCCGCCCAGACCGGCGCCTGGGAGGCGATCGGCGGCGGGCACAACGCGCTGGTCATCGCCCCGACCGGTTCGGGCAAGACCCTGGCCGCGTTCCTGGCCGCGCTCGACCGGCTCGCCTTCGGCCCGCCCCCGCAGGACCAGCGCCGCCGCTGCCGAGTCGTCTACATCTCCCCCCTCAAGGCCCTCGGCGTCGACGTCGAGCGCAACCTGCGCGCGCCACTGGCCGGGCTGCGCCAGGCCGCGGTGCGCGCGGGACTGCCCGAACCGGACGTGCGCATCGCGGTGCGCTCCGGCGACACCCCGGCCGACCAGCGGCGCAAGTTCCAGACCAGCCCCTCCGACATCCTGATCACCACCCCCGAGTCGCTGTTCCTGCTACTGACCTCGCAGGCGCGCGAGGCGCTGTCCTCGGTCGAGACGGTGATCCTGGACGAGGTGCACGCGGTGGCCGGCACCAAGCGCGGCGCGCACCTCGCGCTCAGCCTGGAACGGCTGGACCGCCTGCTGGCGAAGCCCGCGCAGCGGATCGGCCTGTCCGCGACCGTGCGCCCGGCCGAGGAGGTCGCGCGCTTCCTCAGCGGCACCCGGCCGGCCACCATCGTGGCCCCGCCGTCCACCAAGAGCTTCGACCTGCGCGTCGTGGTCCCGGTCGAGGACCTGACCGCGCTGGACACGATCGACAACGACCCCGAGGCGGTCCCGGCCGACGAGCGCGGAGCGCGTAAGGCGTCGATCTGGCCCCATGTGGAGAACCGGGTCGCCGAACTGGTCGAGGAGCACACCTCGACCCTGGTGTTCGCGAACTCGCGGCGGCTGGCCGAGCGGCTGTGCAACCGGCTCAACGAGATCCACGCGGCACGCCTGGGCCTCGACCTGGTCGACCCCGACAACGTTCCCGCCCAACTGATGGGCGCGTCCGGTGCGGCGGGCGGCGCGCCGCCGCTACTCGCCCGCGCGCACCACGGCTCGGTGTCCAAGGAGCAGCGCGCCGAGGTCGAAGAGGCGCTGAAGGCCGGACGCCTACCCGCCGTCGTGGCCACCTCCAGCCTGGAGCTGGGCATCGACATGGGCGCGATCGACCTGGTCG
>JBOHCW010000310.1:0-8668 GCA_050725375.1 Actinocrinis sp.
GGTTGTCGGGGTTGGCCAGTTTGTCGACCATGCCGGCCGCGGAGAGCCGTTCGACCATGCGCAGCGCGGTGGACGGGTTGACCTCCAGGTGCTCGGCCAGGCGGGCCAGGCTGCCGGGTCCGCGCGAATCGAGCACCACGAGCATGCGGTACTGGGGCAGGGTCAGATTCTCCTCGACCGCGGCCAGCGAGCGCGCGGCGATGGCCACCAGTAGTCGCGAGGCCGTCAGCAATTGCCCGACGACCTGCTCGCAGTCGTTCTCCGCCGCCTGCCGCGGCACCTTCGTTCCGGACATGCGCTCTTTCTACCCGCTGTCGGCCTTTCCCGCCACGTTCCCGAGCTGCGACTCGCTGGAGAGCCGCGCCCGACCGGTCAACTGACATACCGGACGGCGTGGACCGGACCTACGCTGTCCTGATCGCCGCGCGTCGCGTGCCCCTGCTGCGGACCGGACCGCGTCACTCTCGCTCGGTGCGGCCGACCCGGTCGTCGAGCCACGCCTGAAGCGGCCGCGCGGCGCGAAGGTGGTCGACGACGCGGCGCTTGGCTGCGGCCGTGTGCATCCACGGCTCGACCGGCCACTCCTGCCATGCGATCAGGCCCTTGTATCGCAGCAGGTCCGCGCGGGGATGGTCCTTGGTGAAGCCGCGCGGTGCCGTCCGTAGCGGCTGTTCCCCGGCCACGGCGACCCCGCGGCCCTCCAGGTCGGCGATCACTCGGCGTAGCTGCTCGCCGGTGACGTCCTCGGCCACCGCTCGCCGGTAGCGGGCCAATTGGTCCGGCGCCATCTGGTGGTAGCCGAGTGCCACGCCGAGCCCGTCGGCCGATAGGTGCACGTATCCGCCCTTGGCGAACGTGGCGCCTATTGCCATCTTGTACGGGGACTTGTCGGCGCTGAAGCGGATGTCGCGGTACGGACGGAAGATCCGGCCGTCGCCGAACTCCGCGGCCAGCTCGGCCAGCAGCGCCTCCATCGGCGCGAGCACGTCCGCGTCGTAACGGGTGCGGTGTGCGGTCCAGTACTCCTTCGAGTTGTCGGCCTCCAGGCCCTCATAGAACTCGAAGGCCCGCTCGGGCCAGCCGGTGAATCCCACAAGGGGACTTTACAAGCCCGGGTGTCACGCGCGGAGGCCCGGCGGTGTCTTCATGTCGAACTGGCAATCATTAGAGGAGGACATCATGGCGCTACGCGTTCCGAAGGCGGATCTGCCGGCCGAGCTGAGGGAGAACATGATCAAGCAGCTCGGTGCCGTGCCCGAGCCCGTCGAGGTGGCGTACAACAACCCCAAGGTGGCCGTGTCCAGCCAGCAGCTCTCGGCCGGGGTGGCCACGTGGGACGCGGTCGACGCGAGCCTCAAGACGTTCGCGCACATGGCTGTCGCGGCGCAGGTCGGCTGTAGCTGGTGCCTGGATGTGAACTACTTCCTGGCGCGCAATCACGACCTGGATCTGGCCAAGGCGAGCCAGGTGCCCCGCTGGCGGGAGTCGGAGGTGTTCACGGCGCTGGAGCGGGAGGTGATGGAGTACGCCGAGGCGATGACGAACACGCCGACGACTGTCACCGACGAGTTGTCGGCGAGCCTGCTGGAACGGCTCGGCTCCGCGGCGCTGGTCGAGCTGACCGTGTTCATCGGCTTCGCCAACCTGGCGGGACGGGTCAACACGGCGCACGGCGTCACGTCGCAGGGCTATTCCGACACCTGCGAGATTCCGCTGGCCAAGCGCGCCGGGAAGCCGACCGTGGCTTCGGCGGCATGACCGAGGACCCGTTCGTCGCCCATCGCAGCCTGCTGTTCACGGTCGCCTACGAGATGCTCGGCTCGGCGGCCGACGCGGAGGACGTGCTGCAGGACTCCTGGCTGCGGTGGGCCGAGGTCGAGCGGGCGCAGGTGCGCGACCCGCGCTCGTACCTGGTCCGCGTGGTCACCCGCCAGGCGCTCAATCGCTTGCGGACGCTGTCGCGCAGCCGCGAGGACTACGTGGGCGAGTGGCTGCCGGAGCCGCTGCTGACCAGTCCCGACGTGGCGCAGGACGTCGAACTGGCGGAGAGCGTCTCGATCGCGATGCTGACCGTGCTCGAAACGCTCGGGCCGAGGGAGCGGGCGGTGTTCGTGCTGCGCGAGGTCTTCGACGTCCCGTACGGCGAGATCGCCGAGGCCGTCGGCAGGCCCGCGGCCACGGTGCGGCAGATCGCGCGCCGCGCCCGCGAGCATGTGGCGGACCGGCGGCCGCGGGTGCGGGTGAGCCGGGCGGAGCAGCAGGCCGTGGTCGAGCGGTTTCTCGCGGCGCTGCGGACCGGGCGATTGCAGGAGCTGATGGAGGTCATGGCGCCGGACGTCGTCCTGATCGCCGACGGCGGCGGGCTCGCGGCGGCCACGCCGGCCCCGGTCCATGGGGCCGAACTGGTGGCGAGGGTGCTCGCGCGGGCGAACCGGTTCGCGTTCACGGCGGCGATCGTGTGGCTCAACGGCGCGCCCGCGATCCGGATCGAGGTCGCCGGCGAGCCCGCGGCGGCGAGTCTCGTCGTGCAGGACGGCCTGGTCACCCAGGTCTACCTGGTCCGCAATCCGCGAAAGCTGACACGACTGGACGAGCCGGTCGACCTGGTCAGGTAGGCCCGCCGCTGCACGACACCGCGAGCGTGGCGGCTGGCTGGCCTACCGACCGGCCCGTCAGGCGCGCGATAAACTGCGATCGGCGCAGCACGGCACGCGGCGGGCCTGTAGCCACCATCGACAAATACGGCTTCGGCGGCTCGGGGCTCGGCTGTCCGCGCCGCCCTGCCACGGTGCGATCCGGGCAAGCCGCGACCGAATCGTCCGGGAGACGCCAACGCATGAACGCACCACCACCAGCATCACCATCACGACCCGGTGCGGAGCGAACTGACGGATCGTCCGTTCAGATCGGCGCGCTGGTGCCGCTGACCCGGCCCGGTTGGGTCGAGGCGGGCCGGCAGTTGCTCGCCGGGCTAGAACTCGCCGTCGGCGACGTCAATGACTCCGGCGGGATCGGTGGAAGACCGGTCGAGCTGGTGGTCCGTGACACCGCGGCCGATCCACAGAGGGCTGCGGCGGCGGTGGACGAACTGGCCGGCCTGGGCGTGGCCGCCCTGGCGGGGGAGTACCACAGCGTTGTCGCCCGCACCGCCGCCGCCAGGGCAGACGCTCTCGGCCTGCCGTTCCTGTGCTCGTCAGCGGTTCTCGACGCACTCACCGAACAGTCCACGCGATGGGTCGCGCGCCTGGCCCCCGCGCAGTCGCACGGCTGGCAGATCTACGCGGACTTCCTGCTGAGCGCGGGGCACAGCCGCATCGCCGTAGCGGCCGAGCCGAGTGTCTACTGGGCCTCCGGCGCCCGCATTCTGCGGGATTACCTCGCTCCACGCGGCGGTACCGTGATCGAACTCGATGCCCGCTCGCTCGCCCCCACGGCGCTGTGCGACGAACTAGCCGACAATCGCGCGACTGCCCTCATCCTCCTGGTCGGCCACCCGGAGCCGGCGGTGTCGATCGTCAAGTCCGTGCGCCGTGACCGGCGCCTCGCCGAGGCCATGATCGGTGCTCCGGCCGGGCAGCCGGAGCTTGCCGAATGGGCGCGGTCGCTGGGCGAGGACGGCGCCGGAATCCCGTTCCTGCGCTACCTGCCCGAGCGCCTCAGCCCACTCGGTGTACGCGTCGAGAAGGCGATACGTGAGCGGCTGAACGAAGCCCCCTCCTTCGTCGCCTTCGAGGGCTACGACACGATCGCGGTCCTCGCCGATGTGCTGCGTTCTCACGGTGCGGACCGGGCGCACATCGCCGAATCCTGGCCGCGCGTCGCGGTCGACGGCACCCGAGGGACGATCCAGTTCACGCGAGTGCCCGGCATCGGCGTCTGGCAATGGGCCTGGCCGCCGATCCAAGTCGTGGATCGGGACCCGGCGGCGCCCGATCGCTTCCGAGTCCTTCACGTCGCCTGAGCGAACGCGCAGGCTGCGACTGACGCCCCCGGCTCCGGTCGGGAGTGTCTTCTCAGCGGCGCCCTCTACGATCTTGGGGGAGGGAAGTGGTCCCGTGGTCGAGGCGGACGGGGGTTTCGGGGCGGTCGAGGGACGGATCCGGGCTGTGCTCGGCGACGGGCCGGCGGTGCGGATCGTGGCGCGGTTCTTCGCCGAGACCACCGGGCGCGCGGCGCGGCGGCTCGACGACGGCACCGTCTTCCTGGTCACCGGCGACATCCCGGCGATGTGGCTGCGTGACTCGGCGGCGCAGGTGATGCCGTTCCTGCGGCTGGACAGCGCGCTGGGCGAGGAGTTCGTGGCCGGTGTGCTGCGCAGGCAGCTGGAGTTCATCGTGCTTGATCCGTACGCGAATGCGTTCAACGCAGACCCTCGGGGAGCCGGGCGCAGGCGCCGCGCCGATCGCAATCCCTGGGTGTGGGAACGCAAGTATGAGGTCGACTCGCTGTGTTTCCCGTTGCTGCTGGCCTATCGGACCTGGCGGCGCTACGGCCGCGCGGACGTTTTCGACGCACTGTTCTGGCGTGCGGTCGGACGGATCTTGGATACGTGGGAGGTCGAGCAGGAGCACGAGACGCGCTCGGACTACCGGTTCCGGCGGTCTCGCGGCCTCATCTCGAACCTCCCGGTGCCGGGCCGGCGCGGGCACGGGCGCGAGGTGGCCGTGACCGGAATGACGTGGAGCGGATTTCGCCCGAGCGATGATGCCTGCCGCTACGGATACAACGTGCCGGGCAACATGTTCGCCTCCGTGGTGCTCGGGCACCTGGCCGAGATCGCGGCCGCGGTGGGCTCCCCTACCGGGACCGCTGAACGGGCCCGGCGACTGCGCGCCGCGATCGACTCCGGGCTGCGCGATCACGCGGTCGTCGAAGATCCGGTCACCGGACCGCGCTGGGCCTACGAGGTCGACGGCCGCGGCGGCGTCCTGGAGATGGACGACGCGAACATCCCCAGCCTGCTCGCGCTGCCCCTGATCGGGTACTGCCGCGCCGACGACCCGATGTACCTGGCGACCCGCGCGTTCGTGCTCAGCGACCGCAATCCCTACTACTACCGGGGCTCCGCCGCGTCCGGGGTGGGCAGTGCGCACACCCCGCGACGCCACGTGTGGCCTATCGCGCTCGCCGTCGCCGCCTTGACCAGCACGGACCCGGCGGACAAGCGCTCGGCGATCGAGACCCTGTCGGCCACGCACGCGGGGACGACCCGTATCCACGAGTCCTTCCACGCCGACCGGCCCGAGCGCTGGACCCGTGCCTGGTTCTCCTGGGCGGAGGCGATGTTCGCCGAACTCGTCCTTGACACCTGTGGGTATTAAGAAAGCGGTAAGCCCCATTTTGGGGCCGAGCGGACGCTCGACAGCCGGCCGACGCCGCGCCGCACCCGCCAGTCGAGGCGAGCGCGGCTGCGCAGATTACGTTCGGCGCCGCGGCTTGCCGCGCTTGGCGCCTTTGGCGGCGCCGGCGCCTGACTTGCCGGTCGTGGACCCTTTCCGTGCGTTACCCGATACGGCGGGCTTCGGTTTCGCCTGCGCGACCGGTGGCGAGGCGGTGCGTCCTCGTGAGCTGTTGACCGTTCTTCCGCGCACGATCCCGATGAACTCCTCCATCAGGTCGGTGGTGCGCTCCTCCAGCCAGGACAACGCGACCCGCGACTGCGGGGCGTCGGCCATCGGCCGGTATGTGAGGTCCCTGCGATGGTGGAGGCGCGCGAGGGACTGCGGGACGACGAGCAGCCCGACGCCGGCCGCCACCAGCTCGACGGCGTCCGCCGTGGACGCGGGGCGATCGTTCGCGGGCAGTCCCGGCGGGCGCTCCCATTCCAGACAGTCGTCGACCGGACGCAGCGCGACGTAGTCGTCGAGGTCGCCCACGGTGACCTCGACGACCGCCGCCACCTCGTGGTCCTTGGGAATCACGACGACGCTGGCCTCGGTGTACAGCGGGATCGCGCTGAGGCCGGCCCGGTCGATCGGCAGCCGCAGGACAGCGGCGTCGGCCGCGCCGTCGCGCAACGCCGTGGCCGCCTCGGCCGCGGATACCGCGACGAGTTCGAGCGGCACGTCGGGCACCCGCTCGGCCCAGGTCCGCGCCCACTTGCCGGGGGTCACGCCCGGGACGTAGGCGAGGCGGAACGAGGTGGCTGCTCGGGTGCCTGTCACCGGATCAGGTTACCGGCCGTGATCGAGAGTGCCGCGCGGTCGCTACTGTTGACCCATGAAGTCGCAGAAGAGCACCCAGACGATGAAGCCCGCGACCGCGGCGAAGAAGCTGGGGATCCACCTCGGGGCGGCCCCCGCCGAGTTCCAGGACGGGCTCGTCTCGCGTGACGAGCTGAACGCACTCCAGGCCGACCCGCCCGCGTGGCTGCGGGATCTGCGCAGTCACGGCCCGCACCCGCGCGCCGTGGCGGCGGTGCGGCTGGGCGTCTCGATCGCCGGCCTCGCGCGCGGCGGAGTGACCGAACCGCTCACCACCGAGCAGATCGAGGCGCTGAAGACGGACGTCCCCGAGTGGCTGCAGCGTGAGCGCGCCACTCAGGCCGAGACCCGCAAGGAAGCGGTGCGCGTCAAGGAGAAGAACGAGAGCAAGTCCGAGAGCGGGTCTAGCGGGTCTGCGAAGCCGCGGACCGCCGCAGGGCAGCGCCCGCGTGGGGGCCGGCCGCGTTCCTGACGCGGGTCAGTTCAGGACCAACCACCCTTTGACGGTCCCGACGGCTAGCGACTCGGGGATGCGATCGACGTTCGAGCCGGGCAATATGCGGTGTGTGCCTCAGTCGCGCGAGAAGACTCGCGCGCGGGCAACCGCATCCCTGGAGGATCAGATGGTCGCATCGCTTGAGGGCCTGGCCGTCGCCGACGGCGATCCCGTCGGCGCGGAACACATTCCGCTGGCGGTGGCCGGACGGGCACTCGACTTCGGCGACGGCGCCGGCCAGACGTTCGAACCCGGCGGCGGCACGACGTACGTCGAGAAGGGAAGGCCGTCGCACGGGGAATGGTACGTGGACGAACAAGGGCGCTTCTGTTCGTTCTGGCCGCCGAGTTACCGCGCCTGCTACGCGCTCAACTGGATCGTCGAGGACGGCCACGTCGTGGGTCTGAGGTTCACCGAACTCGATCGCGGCTCGCGGTTCGACGGGCGTTACCGGGCCTACTGAGACTGAAAGAATGATGTCCGCAGGGTTCGAGGCGTTGGCGGGGCCGCTTGCAGCTCATCGCGTTCTGCCGGCCCGACGTGAGCGAGCATCCGAGAGCTTGATCGGCGGCTGTCGACTCACAAGACGGGTCACGGAGTGAAGAAGTCGGCTCCGGACCCGTCCTTGAAGTCCAGTACGCCATCGCGGAAGCAGAATCGAAATGTGCTCCCGCCCTGGAACGCGCCGTCCCTATCGAAGTAGTAGATGCACTCGTCGCCTGAGGGCGGGTCCGGGTACTCCACCTGCTGCTGAGTCAGCGGCTGGCCGAACCGCGCCGTCACGCTCGACTCGCTCTGCCCTTTCCTCGTGGACTGGTAATCGTTGACAGATATACCGTCTGCGTTGCCTCCGAGATCGGATCGAACGATGTGCACAGCGAAGTAGCCGGCAAGCAGCAGCAGCGCGACGCCGCTCACCCCCGCCACCTCCACCCTCGAAGGCCTCCTGCGCGTTCCCGCGGTGATCGCGGAACGCCTCCGTGCCATAAGCAGTTCCCTCCCCGGGTCCGACACGGTCCCTTCTGCGACGGTTCTTCATCGATCGTGGCGCAGCATGACGCCACGATATCGAAGGCGACTTGCTGGACGGCTCGTCATGGTGACCCGTGCCTGTGGCGGGAGCATGTTCGAACTATGAGATATGCGCAGGGTGGAGGCCTGATGCCGGCAGAACCTCGCCCCCTACACGGCACCGACGCCCTGGCCAGCCTCGTGAGAACACTGCTGCGCCGGCTCCAGTACCGCACCGACGCCGTCCTTGACGGCCTGATCGGGGAGACCGGCCTCACCCTCGAACCACTGTAGCCACGGACATCAGCCTTTCAGCTCAGTAGCGCGCCGCCCCTCAGGCGAGCGGTTCGCCGCCG
The DNA here is from genome assembly GCA_050725375.1 of Actinocrinis sp. GTDB lineage: Bacteria > Actinomycetota > Actinomycetes > Streptomycetales > Catenulisporaceae > Actinocrinis. The sequence goes on from JBOHCW010000310.1 coordinate 8,067, forward strand.
TCGATGTGCAGCGTCTGGCCGGTCATGAAGGTGTTGGTCATGGCGAACACGACCGCGTCGGCGATGTCGTCGGGCGTGCCGATGCGCCGCGCCGGGTTGGCGGCGCCGATCCTGGCGAAGTAGTCCGCTTTGCCCTGCTCGCCGAGCGCGTCCCAGGCGCCGGTGTCGATGACGCCGGGAGAGACCGCGTTGACCCGGATCGGGGCCAGCTCCAGGGCCAGCGACCGGGTCAGCACCTCGGCGGCGCCGTTGGTGATCGCCACCCCGAGCGTGCCGACCGCGATCTTCGTCGCGGCGACGCCGGAGAACAGCACGAACGACCCGCCGTCGTTCACCCGCGGCGCCAGGTGTTTGGCCAGCATCAGCGGGCCGATCACCTTGGTGTCGAAGGAGAGCCGGATCGCGTCGCGGTTCAGGTCGGACAGCAGGCCGCGGGCGCGGGCCGACGCGGTGGACACCACGTGGTCGACGGTGCCGAGCCGTTCGCCGAGCGCGGCGATCGACGCCTCGTCGGTCAGGTCGACGCTCTCGGTGTCGAGCGCGGGCTCCCCGGCGTACGCGGCGTCCAGCTTCCGCCGGTCGCGGCCCGCGGCGACGACGGC
>JBOHCW010000311.1:0-23381 GCA_050725375.1 Actinocrinis sp.
GCGGGACTCACCGGAGTCCCGCGCCCCGACCTGGTGTCCAGATGTGCCCCGCCACACTGGACGCAGAAGGCTGATTTACCGAAACACGGCCTACGAGGACGACGCCGGAGCGCGCTCGGCCACCGCGACCGCCACCACCAGGTCGGCCTGGTGGGTGAGCGTCACCACTATCTCGCCCAACCCGGCCGCCTCGGCGATCCGGCGCGCTCCGCCGGTGAGATTCACCGACGGAGCGCCCCAGGCGTCGTTCGTTACCTCAATGTCGCGCCAGCGCAGGCCCTGGCCGAATCCCCGGCCCAGCACCTTGCAGGTGGCCTCCTTGACACAGAACCGTCCGGCCAGCCGCTCGGTATAGCGCTCCGGACCGAGCCCGTGGGCCTGCTCCAGTTCGGCGCGCGTGAAAAGGATCGCGCTGTAGCGGCGGTGCGCGGCGATCCGGGCGAAGCGCGAGACCGACAGCAAGTCGACACCGATCCTCATGCCCGCGCCTGCAACCGTGGCCGCAGCGCCGCGCGCGCGGCGATGGGAAGACCTCCGAGCAAGCTCGCCGCGGCCGCGATCGCCATCGTCCAGTACAGCGCGCCCACGTCGTGCCTGGACGTCGCGGCGTACCAGCCGACCGCGAGGATGACCACGAAGTAGCCGGTGTTCATCACCACCGCCAGCGGTCCGTGGCCGACCTGCTCAAGCACCGTCAGCACCGTGAGCATCAGCCCGGTGCAGCCGAAGGTCGGGCCGACGATCCCCACGAAATGCCGGGCCTCGGCCGCCACCCCCGCGTTGCCTCCGGACATAAGACTCGCCAGCGGGCCGCCGAGCAGTACGACGGCGAGGGTGACCACTGCGTATCCGATGACTGCCAGAACCAGCCCGCGCCGGAAGACGGTGCGCGCGGCCGGCAGGCCGCCGGCGCCGAGGCTCTGGTTCATCAGCACCGCGATCGCCGAACCCAGACCGACCGCCGGCACGATGATGGCGCTCTGCGCGGTGTAACCGACGTTGAACCCGGCGACCGCCGACTGCCCGGAGGGTGCGACGATCCGCAACAGCAGCAGGTTGACCACGGCGAGCACGATCGAGGACGCGCTCACCGGCAGCCCGATGGACAGCAACAGCCGCGGCGTCTGAGGCCGCCACTCGGTGAAGCGGCGCGGCCGGATCGCCCCCGCTCGCATCAGCACCGTCAGCGCGAGCACGATCTCGGTCGTCCCGGCGATGCCCGAGGCCAGCGGCACGGCCATGAGTCCGCCGTGCAGTACGAGCCCGACCACGATGATGATGCCGAGGTTGAGCGACACGTATATCGCGGTGATGATCGCCGCGACGCCGGTGCGGCCCATCCCGCGCAGCGACGCGGAGAACAGCTCGCCGAGCATGCCCAGCACCGCGGCCGCGGTCATCGCGCCCAGGAAGCTCTGGAACTCCCCGCGCCGGTCGGCCGCGAGTTGCACGGCGTTCCCGAGCGGACCGCTCAGCGCTAGCAGCAGCCCGCCGAAGAGCGCGAACACCACGATCCCGGCCCGCGCCATGCTGCCGAGGCGCGGCGAGATCTCGTCGCGCTCCCCGCGCCCCCAAGCCTGCGCGACGGCGACTTGCAGGGTGATCGAAAGCCCGGTGGTCAGCGCGAGGAACAGATAGGACACCGGGTTGTAGACCGAACGCACATAAAGCGCGGTTCCGCCCATCCGGCCGATCAGCGCGGTCGCGATGACCTGGGCGGCGACTCCGGTAGCGGTGGAGAGGACCATTGGCAGCGACAGCCTGACGATGCGCCGATAGGAGACATCGGCATTCTGGCGCCCCGGCCGCTCGGGCGGGTCAGGTTCCGCGGCCTGCGCGACGCGTGGCTTGTTCAGCATGTCGCTGCTCATAAGATCACACGCTCCATAGGTCCACTCGCTTCATAAGATCACGCCGTCCCGCTCGTGTCCGCGGTCACTAGTTCCAGAGCCGTGATATCGGTCGCCTCCAGCAGGAGCCAGCCCTCGCGCAGTCGTCCGCGCGTGTGTATCAACACTCGATCTCCATCGCTGACGCGCCGCTGCGTCACGGCGTCGCGCAGCGCGATCCAGCCATCGGCCGGCCGGCTTCCGTGCAGCTGGTGCTCCGCGTGATCGGATGGCGCGGTCGGTACTCCTTCGCCGCAGCCGAGCACGCGCAGCGCTCCGGCGCCGCGGCGCACTCGCAGCGCGGCGCCGGCCACTCGCCAGCGGCCAAGCTCCTCGGCGCCATCGTCGGCGAACAGCGGATCGTCGCAGATCAGCGCCGTGGCACCGGCGCCTTCCCGGACGGCCCAGCTCAGCAGCCCGAATACCAGCGTTCCGCCGAGCTCGTCCAAGTGGGTGATCCCGAGGTCCTCGCCCTCCCAGCCCGATTCGAACACCAGCCGGGCCAGCAGGGCCCCGTGCGGATCGGACAACGGCCCCGAGCGCACCAGGAACAGCGGCTCGTCGCGGTGTCGCGGGCCGAGCGCGGCCAACGCCAGGGAGCTGACATCAGGCGCCCGCTCCTCGGCCGGCCGGATGCGCACGGCTTCCAGCGTCGTGCCGGCGTGCTGGGCGAGGCCGCGGGCGAGCTGCCGGAACTCGTGTCCTTCGTCAAGGAGCGTCGCCGGACGGTAGGACGCGTCATCGCATACTGACACCGCGATCGCGGTGATGCTCAGCTCATCCATCGGCGTCGCCCGACTGGTAGCCCTTGGCGACGTGCAGCCGCTGGATGTTCCCAGTGCCCTCCATGAATTCGAACGCGCACACGTCCCGGGACCACTTCTCCAGCAGTGGATGCTCCAGCAACCCGGCGGGGCCCATCGCGCCCGAAGCCCAGCGCGCGGTCTGCACGGCCATCCGGGTCGCACCGAGCTTCGCCGCGCAGGACAGGTAGCTGTTGTCCGGGTCGCGCAGGACGCGCGCCGCCGCCTGGTACACCAGTTCCCTGGCGGCTTCCGCGCGGGCCAGCGCGACCGGGAGCCCGGGGGCGCTCTTGCGGTGCTCGGCCACGTACTCGGCGATCGCCAACGCCGTGCCGACCGCGAGCGCGGCCACCTGGATGCGCATGTTGTTGAAGGTCTCGATGGCGCCCCAGATGCCGCGGCGGGTCACCGGCAGATGCTCGCCGAGCAGCATGTCGCCGCGCACCGGCACCCCGTCGAAACGCAGGGCGCTGAGCGCCGCGCCGCGCAGCCCGACCATGTCGAGCCGTTGCGCGTGCCACGTCTCGTGCGGCGGCTCGACCAGCACGGCGCGAATGGACAGAGCCGAGCGGCCGGTGCGCGCGAAGACCACGCCGACACCGCCGCGGGCGCCGTTGCCGATGTAACGCTTCTCGCCGCGCAGCAGCCAGCCGCCCGAGCCGTCCGGTTCCAGCCGGGTCTCCATCGCCGTCGCGTCGCTGCCCCGGCCCGGCTCCGTCATCGCGAAGAACGTCCAGGTACGGCCGCCGTGCAGCCGCGTGTAGAACAGCTCACGCTGCCGCTCGTCGCCGAGCAGGTCCACGATGACTCCGGCGAGCGCGGGGGAGGGGCAGGCCAGCAGCGCCCCGGCGTCGCCGCGGGCCAGTTCGAGCGTGCCGACGACGGTCTCCAGGCAGTTGCCCTCGTCCAGCAGCCGAAGCTGCCGGCCGGGCAACGACTCGCGATGCTTCGCCGGCGTGTTCGAGGTGCGCACCATGGCGTACACCTCGGCGTCCAGGTGCGCCTCCGTGGCGTCGGGGTCCGCGTCGATCGCCAGCGCGAGGGAGCGCAGCTGCTCGGCCGCCTCGCGGCTCACGTCGCGTACTGCGCGCAGCCGTGTGTCCAGCTCGATCATTCGTCCGCTCCTTCCCGGCCGATCCACGTGTTCGCGCACAGAGCCGAGACGTACAGCGCCCGCACTGGATGGTCGGCGATGTATCCGGCGGCGCCGAAGAGCTTGGTCACCAGCCAGCCCAGTTCGTCGATCCGGGCGTGCAGGTCACCGAGCGCGGCGGGGTCGCGAAAGCCGGGGATCTGCTCGCGCAGCAGCTCCACCTCGGCGATCACGTCGGCGACTGCCCCGGTTAGCAGTTGCTTGCGGATCAGCGGCTCGCCGCCGGACTCGCGCGTGGAAAGGTGCTCGACCGCGAGGTCGAGCGTGCGCCGCAGGACGCCGAGCCGTACGGCCGCGAGTAGCGCGCCGATCTCGGCGAGTGCCGCACCGGCCGGCGGCCGGGGACTCGGCAGCTGCGCGAAGAGCACCTCTTCGCGCTCGGCGAGGCTGTGCTTGAGTACGACCACTGATTCACGCTCGGGGAGTCCTCGCGCGGGCAGCGCCGCGTATCGGCCCGGAGCCGTGGCGGCCACATCCCGGCCGTCCAGGACCGCGGCGAGCCCGGCGGCCAGGCCCTCGGCGCGGCCGATCCGCTCGCAGTCGCGCAGCGCCGCCGCTGCGGCGGCGCCAAGCATGTTCGCAGCGTTCATGAGGCGTCCTCCGCGACCTCTACGATGATCACCTGGAAATAGGCGCCCTGACCGAGCGAGACCAGGGCGCAGCGCTCGCCGGGACGCAGCCGCCCCTGCCGGTCCGCGTGTTCGAGCGCCATCAGCGCGTCGCAGCCGAAGTTGTGCGCCTGCTCGCCGATCAGGTCGAGCGCGATCCGGTCCTTCGCGATGCCCGACGTGGCGCAGAAGGCGCGCCAGAACATCCGGTTGGACAGGTGCGGCATCACCCAGTCGAGACGGTCGGCGGTGAGCCCGGCGGCGTGGGCCGCGCGGTGCACGGTCTCCACCGCGCCCTCGGCGCAGACCTTGCCGAAGAGGCCGAACTCCTCGTCGGACATGCCGAGGCTGCGGTGGAAGCGGGCGTCGCGACCGGATGCCCCGGCCAGATACCGGTAGCGCGGCGAGCGTGGACCGGTTCCGTCGCCGTCGAAGCGCTGCGGCGGGCAGGGCTGGACGAGAAAGGCGACAGCCCCGTCTCCGCCGATGGTGGTGCGCCGGATCAGCCGCGAATGGTCCGAGATGCTGCCGTGGTCGCCGCCCAGCACCAGCACGCGGTCATCGGCCGCCGCCTGCGGCCGCCCGAGATAGCGGCGGGCCAGCTCGACGGCGCGCAGCACCGACACGCAGTTGACGTGCGAGATCCCATAGAAGGCGGCGTCCGGGAGTTCAAGCCGCTTGCGCAGCCGGTCGGGGAATCCGCCGCGGTAGCCGAACTCCTGCGTCAGCAACGTGTGCCCGTAGAGCACCAGTTCGGCGGTTTCGCCGCCGAGCGCGGCCAGCCCGGCCGACGCCAGCAGATCCTCCATGCACTCGCCCTCGGCCAGGGTCGGGCTCTGATTCAGCCCGTACACCCTGGCGAACATCTTGCGCTCGACCGGGCCGTGCCCGGTGCGGGCGAGGATGTCGTCCACGGACTCCGTGCGCCCGGGCAGCTGAACCGCGATCCGCGACAGTCCGACGTCCACGTCACGCCTCCGCGTCCGGAACGAGCAGGCAGCTGTAAAAGACGCCTCCGACACCGTGGAAGTCGGCTAGCAGCACCGGCTCGCGGATCGGCCACAGCCGGGCGAGAGCGGCCCACAGCGCCGTGCCCCAGAGATCGTCGGACCCTGACATGTCGAGCTGCGCCGCGAGCTCGGCGCCGATGAGGGTCCGCACGCCGGGATGCCGCGCCGCCGTGTCCTCAAGCACCCGTGCCGGGTCCGGGAAGCCGGTGTCCCCGGCGCGGGTCTCTGTCAGCTCCGCGATGCGCGCCGCCCCGGCCACCGGCGCGCCGCCGAGCTCGATCAGCGCCGCCGCATCAGGCCTCGACTGCCGCGCCTCGTCGGCGTCCCAAGCCGCGCCGTTCTGGTCGTAGGCGAACAGCGCGCCGCGCTCCAGTTCGCCGAGCCGCCACATGGCGTCCGCGATCCGCAGCGCCGTGAACGGCGCGCCCGGCCCCTGCTCCGCGACAGAGCACGGGACCGGCGCTCCCGGCAGCCGGTCCGACAGATAGCAGCCGGCCACCTCGGAGTAGTAGAGGTCCGGGGTGCGGTAGGCCAGCAGCACAGTGTCGAAACCGGGCGCCGCCTCGAGTTCGGACGCTGCGTGAAAACCGGGCGCCGCGTCGAAACCGGGCGCTGTGTCCAGGCCGGCGGACGCCGCGGCCCAACCGTCGAGCAGCGCCTCGCTCATCGCGATGAAGCTGTTGCCGGTGCGGCTCAGGAAGTGCGGCAACTCCTCGCCGCGCCCGAACGCGCTCAGCACCTCCTGGGCCAGCTCGGCTTCGTACCCGATCAACGGCTGCGGTCGTTCGGGGAAGGCCCGGTGCCGGATACCGGCCAACCGCAGTCCTCCCGCGCGCGGCAGCGCAGCCGGCCGACCGGGCGGGGCGAGCGTGTCAGTCGCGGCCATGACTCAGACTGCCGCGCTGCTCAGGCTGTTCTGTATGTAATCGGTGAGGCTGCCGACCGTGCGGAAGACGTCCGGCTCCAGGTCGTCCGGGTCGATCTGCAGGTCGATGGTGTCCTCCAGGCTCATCAGCAGCTCGATCACGCTGGTCGAGTCCAGGGCCAGGTCCTCGAACAGCCGGGAGTGCTCGGTCAGGTCCGGGATGTCCCGGCCCAGCACGCTGGACAGGGCGATGCGGACGTGGTCGATGGTCTCGGAGCGGTTCATCGTGGTCGCCTTCCTCACGGGACGGAAATGGTCGGGCGGGTTCGGGGGCGTGCGAGTCGTCACAGGACCCTGTTTGTCCCGGCGTCGCCGTCCCCCCGGACCGGTTCGTTTTCGACGATCGTCGTGGTCGCCGCGCGCCCGCGATAGGTGCCGCTTATGGCAGGTTCCGACGGTGCGAAGCTGCCACCGCGGGGACCTGCGCCGATAGCAGCCGCGCGGCGCGGGCGCACAGCGCGATCCGGTCGGTCTTGCGGTTCGCGTTGAGCGGAATCTCCTCGAGCCGCTCGAAATGCAGCGGGACTACCGCCCTCGGCAGCATCCGCGCCAGCTCGCCGGTCAGGCTGGAGTCGGCGCGCTGCGCGCCGGTGAAGAACGCGACGAGGCGGCCCTCGACCGCGACCACGACACCGTCCCGCACGCCGGAGCAACGGCGCAGCGCCCACTCGACCTCCGCCAGTTCGATCCGCACGCCGCGGATCTTCACCTGGTGGTCGCGCCGGCCGAGATAGGCGAGTTCTTCGTTCGGCAGCCGGCGCACTACGTCCCCGGTGCGATACCAGCGCAGCGCGTCGCGTTCGAGGAAGCGCCCGTCGTCGTCCCGCGGATCGAGGTAGCCGGGGAACATTTGCGGCCCGGTGACGCAAAGTTCGCCGGTATCGGGGTCGTCGCCCGGCTGCTGGTCGAGCACGTAACGCGATCCAGCGTGCATCGTGCCGATCGACACGACGTCGTTGACGCAGGACTCCGGCGAGAACTGCGGATCCCACCGGTGTGCGGTGCACGAGACGGTCAGCTCGGTGGGACCGTACAGGTTGTCCACCCACGCGCCGCCGGTCGCCGCGCTCCAGTCCGCCGCGTCCTGGCGCAGCAGCGGCTCGCCGCAGAAGAGGCTTACCCGCAGGCCCTCCAGCGAGCCGGGGGCCAGCGCGCGCATGGTTCTGGCCAGGCCGATCACGCTGGGGGAGGAGAACCAGACGGTGATGCCGTGGTGCGCGACGAACGCGGGCAGCGCCGCGAACACCTGCGGCGGCACGCTCACCAGCGTCCCGCCGCACCCCCACGCCGCGTACACGTCGAAAATCGACATGTCAAAGGTCAGATCCGCGATCTGCGCGAAGTTGTCTCGAGGCCCGATCGGATAGCGGCTGTGCACATGCCGCATGTAGGCGTCGGCGTTGCGATGCAGGATCGGAACGCCCTTCGGCCTGCCCGTCGAGCCGGAGGTGAACATGATGTACGCGACATCATCCGGCGACGACGCGACCGGGCGGTCCAGCGGCGGCGCGGTCGGCTCGGCGATGACCGGCGCCTTGCCGAGTTCGTCGGCCAACTCGGGGAGGACTTGCGCGCCCGAGGCGTCCACCAGCAGCGCGTCCAATCCCGCCGCTGCGATCATCCGCCGCGTGCGCTCGGCCGGATACTCCGGGTTGAGCGGCACGACCGCCGCGCCGGCGTATCCAGGCGCGAGCATCCCGGCATACGCCTGCTCGCTGCGCGCGGCCAGCAAGCCGACCCGGCGCGGCGGGCCGTCCAGGGCAGCAGTCATCGATCCGGCCAGAGCGAGCGCTCTCTCGTGCAGCCGCCGGTAGCTGAAGCTGCGGGCGCCGATGCGCAACGCCTCGGCCTCCGGATCGATCGCCGCCCCGCGCAGGAACCAGCCGTGCAGCAGCCCGTCGGCCCGCAGCGCCTCGCGGGGCCCAGCCGCGCCGGCGCGGACTTCGACTCCGACTCCGCTCATTTTCGCTCGGCTTCCTCGTCGGAGGTGACGAGACGCTGGGACCGCAGCAGGTCGTCCACCTCGTCACGCACCCGGACCACGTGCGCCTGACCGCCCGTCACCAGAACCTCGGCGGGGAAGCCGTGGCTGAGGAACAGGCCGGGCGAGGCGGTCGGTCCATAAGCACCCGAGCGCAGCACGCCGATCAGGTCGCCAGGGCGCAGCGGGGGCAGCGCGACGTGCTTGAGCAGCGTGTCGTTCGGAGTGCACAGCGGACCGGTAACGTTCCAGGACTCGCTTTCCCGCGAGGAATCGGCGTGCTGCGCAGAATCGCCCGCCTCGGCCTCGTCTCGCGCGCTGAGCAGCACCGCCGGGAAGTTGCGTTTGACGAAGGAGCCGATGCCGACCGCGGCCATGTGGTGGTGGGTGCCGCCGTCCGCGATGGCGAACCGTTCGCCGAGCGACTGCTTCACATAGTGCACGCGCAGCACGTAGGTGCCGGCGCGCGCGGCGAGGTAGCGCCCTGATTCCATGATCATCCGGGTGCCGGGATGCGCTGCCGCGAACGACTCGATCAGTGGGTTGATCTGCTCGGCCACCGCCTTGGCCTCGAGGTCCGCCTCGTCGTCGAAGTACGCGACGCCCAGGCCGCCGCCGATGTCGACGGCGTCGAGGCGGATGCCCGTGGCCGCGGCGACCCGGTCGGCCAGCTCCAGCGCGTAGGCGGTGTTCTTCGCCACCACCTCGGCGTCCAGGATGCGGGTTCCCGCGTACACGTGCACGCCCGCGACGTCCGCGTGCCGATAGCGGGAGGGCAGATGGCCCGCGTCGAGCACCTGTGCCTCGTCGATCCCGAACTGGCGCGGCTTGCCGCCCATCGTCAGCCGGGAGCCCTTGACCGAGACCGCCGGGTTGATCCGCAGCAGCACCCGCTGGGTCAGCCCGCGCGCCGCCGCCATGCTCTCGACCCGGTCCACCTCGTCGAAGGACTCGCACACGATCGCGTAGATCCCGGCGTCGAGACAGGCGGCCAGTTCGCGCTCGCTCTTGCCGGGGCCGAGGAAGATGATGTCGCGCGGCGGCGTCCCGGCGCGCTGCGCCGTCCGCAGCTCCGCGAGCGAGCAGACCTCGGCGCGGGCCCCGGCGCGGCGCAGTACGCTCAGCACGCTGATGTTCGGGTTGGCCTTGAGCGAGTAGAAGACCTCCAGGACCGGCGGCAGCGCCTCGCGCAGCTCGGTCAGCGTGTGGGTCAACACGTCGCCGTCGTAGACGTAGAGCGGCGTGCCGAAGCGCTCGGCCAGCTCCGCGTACTCGATTCCCTGAATCCTCATGCCGCTCCGGCCTCCGTCAGTGCGCGCAGGCGCCGCTCGGCCTCCTGCCGCAGGTCCAGCGCCGCCTCGGATGAGCCGGCGATACAGATCGCGTAGATACGTCCGTGGAAGTCGCCCTCGCCGCTCGCCGCCGCGTTGAGCGTCGCGAAGTTGTTCACCAGCACCCCGTCGCGTTCCGGACCGTCGAAGACCAGTTCGCCAAGCGCCGCTGCGACCTCGCCGAAGGTGTGTGTGCGCGCCGGGCGCAACCCGATCGTCGCGGCGATCGCGTGCCTGCCCTCCGGGATGAAGCGCTCCGCGATCCGGTTCTGGTAGGTCGACATGTTGAACCTGGCGTTGATCTCCAGGCACGGGTAGAGCGTCCCGTCGGGAGCGAGCATCGCGTCGACGCCGACCATGCCGAAGTAGCCCTCGGCGTACAGGGCCTTGCCGATCGTCTCGACCGCTTCGAGCAGCCGGTCCATCGCGGCGCCGGGCAGCTCGACCGGGAAACGGTGCCCCTGGTGCACCCCGCCGCGCAGCACTGCGGCCTTGACCGTCTCGAACCGCACAGCGCCGTCGCGCGAGATGACGAACTGATAGTTCAGGTCCTGCGCCCGCTCGATCCAGGACTCGACTACCAGATCCGCCGCGGCCTGCTCGCCGCGCCGCTCGATCAGCCGCAGCAGCCGCGTGGCGCCGCGCTCGTCCTCGACCACGACCATGCCGCGGCCAGAGACGCCCAGCGACTCCTTGACCACGACCCGCCCGCCGCCCGCCAACTGTCCGAACAGCGCGCCGCGCAGCTCTCCGACGGTCCGGCAGATCCGGCCCGGCACCGCGGTCAGACCCGCGGCGTCGACCAGCGCGCGGCTGAAGATCTTGCCGTTGACCGCCTTGCACACCCGCGCCGGCGCCCCGGCCAGCGGCAGCCCGCTCGCCTCGGCCAGCGCCTCCTCGGCGGATGAAATGCCGAGCGGCATGAGGTAGGTGCGCCCGTCGTTCAGCGCGCGCAGTTCGTCGAGCAGACACGGGGAGACGAGGGCGTCCTCGGTGACGGTGCGCTCCGGTTCGCTGTTCTCCGCCCACACCGTGCGGCCCGCGGCCGCGCCCAACCCGGAGAGATAGGCCGCGAACTGCGCGTCCATCGGCGCCTTGAGCACGACGGCGTCGTCCTCGCCGGCCAGTAGGACACCCATCTCCTCCATCCGGTTCACGGTCGCTCCCGCGAACGCGACGCCCGCGCCTGGCAGCTTCGGTTCCCCGGCGGCCCAGGCGCGCTCCACCTCGAAGTTGTTCACCAGCACGAAGCGGGCGCCGCAGTCACCGGTCAGATCCCGCTTGAGCCGTTCCAGGAAATTCATCGGATTCCTTCCCCTAGCTGCACGACGGTCGCGGCGAACGCCGCGCCCATTCCGGCGCCGACCATCAGCACCAGGTCCCCGGCCGCCACCCGCCCGCCGCCCCGGGCCGCTGCCAGGTTGATGAAGGGGTCGGAGGTGTAGCAGTGGCCGAGTTTCGGGACGTTGTCGAGGAAGACCCGGTCCGCCGGGATCCCCAGGGCGCCGCAGATCTTCTTCCACGACAGCCGGTTGACGTTGTGCGGGAGCACGGCGGCGATGGCCGCCGGGTCGCAGCCGGCGTCCTGGATCGCGGCGGCCATGGCCTGTCCCAGAAGTTCGACGTAGCGCTGCTTGTACTCGGCGCGCAGCGGCTCCGGGCAGTCAAGACACTGGTAGAACCGGCCGTGCACGGTAAGAGCGCGGCCTACCACGCGGTCGCCACGCGGGTCCGTGCCGACCACGCAGCCCGCCGCCGCTTCGCCGAGCAGCGTGGTGTCCGGGATCAGGCGCAGCCGGTGCGACAGGATCTTGTCACCGGTGACGATCAGTGCTTTGTGTTGTGGCGGCGCGCGGTGCAGGAGGTAGCGGGCGATCTGAAGGGCGTACAGCCCCATGACGCAGTTGAGATGCGAGAGGCTGACAACGCTCGCGTTGCGCAGTCCCAGCTTGAGCCGCACGTTCTCCAGCAGATGGCGCGACGGCGGCCCGGTGTGCTGCATGGTGTGCGCGTGCAGCAGGTAGCGCACCTCGTCCCGATCCGTCTCGCCGAGCGCGTCCTCGCCGGCCTCGGTCAGCAGGTCGGCGAGATCCAGGTCGGGAGCCACCGCGATCCGGTTCAGGCCGAGGATCCGGCTGAACAGCAGCACCTGGCCCTCGGTCAGCCCGAGCGGTGTGCTCAGCTCCCTAACCGAGACGGAATCCTGCGGCAGAAACGTGCCGACGCGTTCGAGATAGAGCATGGTTCTCCTCAGCTCCGCACCAGATCGGCAGCGAGCGAGCGAAGCGGCCGGATACCGCACAGCTGACCGGCGCGCAACCCGCCCCAGCCCTGCCGCGCGAGCGCCTCGATCACGCGCGGGATGCGCAGCACGCGCGCCCCGGTGGCCGCATAGCAGTCGGCCGGGTCCAGATCGGGCAGACCGTTGACCTCTTGCACCGCGCCGACGAGCGCTCGCTCGGCTTCGGTCTCCGCGCCGCGCCGCAGCCCGTCGAGCCCGTCCCCTTCCGCATCGAGCGCGCCACGGATGCGAAACCAGTCCGGGCAGCGCGCCTGCGGGTACTCCTCGATGACGCCGAGGACGTGGGCTCGCAGATCGGCCGGCGTCACCGGCTCGGCCACGATCACGTCCGCCACCAGGCCCCGGTCCATTGACTCAACCCTGGCGTCGACCGCCGCGGGATGAGACGCGATCAAAGCCTCGGTCTGGTCGGCGGCCACCGGGTCGTGCGTGTCGAGGGCCGGCCCGGTACTGGTCGCGCCGCGCAGCATCCGCAGGTGCGGCCGAGGAGCGAAGCCGAAGAACTGCGCGGCCTCGCTGACCCGCAGGTCGGTTCCCTGCTCGCGGTGCGCCTCCAACAAGAGCGCGTAGCCGCGCAGGAAGCGCTCGACCGCGTCGGCGTCCATCACGCCCGCCATCGCCTGAAGCGCGAGCGTGACTCCGTCGCTCCACTCGTAAACGCGGAAGTACGTGTCCGAACCCGCGCCGGTCCACTCGGTGGGCTCGGCATGCCAGGTCAGGCGGTCGCGCCGGGTCGCGCACGAGCGCGGCGCGTTGCTCAGGAAGTTGAATTCGCCGGCTACCCGCACCGGGCGGCCGCGGCGGGCACCCTCGTGCGCGACCAGCTCGGCGACCTCGTCGTACGGGACGTGAGCGTGCGCGATAGCGCGCTCCACCCGAACCGCCGCGCGCCGCACCACCTCGGTGAAGGCCGGATCGTCGCCCAGCTCGGCGCGGACGAGAGTCGGGTACGACATGCAGGTCATCAGATCCTGACAGCCGCTTGCCTCGCGCTGGCTGGTGTACATCCGGTGCGTGACGACCGGCTCGTCCGTATACGAAGCCATGCTCACCGCGTACGCCGCCAAATGAATCGCGGACGGCCACACGCGCAGCCGCGCAGCGGCGTCCCGCGCGGCTGCCAGGAGCGTGGGCGAGGTAAGCGAGGCGCTCAGCGCGGGACCACGATCCGCGGGCAGGCTTCGGCGGCCCGCGAACACGTCAGCGGGCATGCGTTCGAGCTCGGCGCGCCAGTGGTCCAGCGCCGCGCGCGCCGCCTCTCGCGCCTCGTCCGACTCCTCGCGCAGGGCCTGGTCGACCGGATGCGACACGACCGGCATCAACCTGGCCGGCCGGCCGCTGACCGCGGCGCGCAGCAAGGCGTCGAACTCGGCGCGCAACAACTCCAGGCTGCGGTCGTCGAAGGCCAGGTGGTTGAACACCATCACCAGCCGGACCGGGACTCCCGCCGTGGTCACGACGCAGGCGCGGGCAGGCCACTGCGTCGCCGGATCGAAGTCCGCCTCCGTCATGGCGCGGATCGCCTCCGCGGGCGGCGGCGTGCCGTCCTGCTCGGTAGTCGCCTCGCGGATCGCCATCGGACCGGGGGACTGCACCACCTGGCGCGGCCACGGCCCGTCCTGCGTCCGGTAGACGGTGCGCAGCACTTCGTGCCGCCGCACCAGGTGGTTCAGCGCGGACCGCAGCCGCGCCGTGGACAGACCCGGCGGCAGGGCGAAGGTGTCGACGATGTGGGCCTCATGCCGCGATCCGGGCGGCACGTGCTGGTAGCGCAGCCAGTGGTACCGCTGGCCCCAGCCCAGGTTCGCGCTCTTCGACGCCGGCATTCGGGACCTCCGCTCGAGGGTGGATTTCGGTGCGATGGACGAGATATTCAGATCTGATGGTCGCGGCTGCGGGGGTCGCACGGCAGCACCGCGCGGTGGCATTTAGTGGACGGCGTCTTGTTGTCAACGCGATACGCCTGACCCACGTCGGGGATGCCTTGACACGGGAATCCCGGATCGGTGAATCTCAAAGGGCCGAAAGAAACCGAGTCGGCGAAATCCGCAAATTCCTGTCAGCCCATCTTGAAGGGAAGTGATCATCGTGGCGAAGGTTGCTGCGAAGGCCGCCGCGAAGTCTGCCGCCAAGAGCGCGGCGAAGGTGGCCGCCAAGTCCGCTGCCAAGTCGGCGGCGAAGACCGCGGCGAAGACCGCGGCCAAGGTCGCCTAGTCACCGACTGCATGACGCCGGCCGGCTGCCGCGAGGCGCCGCCGGCGTCATGCCGACTGGTTTCCCGCCGCGGCGCCCCTGGCTATTGCCCGGATAACCGCGCGGTTTAACACCGGATTCGCCGTGCGAGAAGCCTGACGAGTCCGCCGCTAAGTTTTCTTACCAATTCCTCGCTTAATTCATTGCGCGGTCGCGCGCCAAAACGCGGTGACGGAGGATGAGATGCGGGAATCCATTTCCGAGTGCGAGCTGCTCGCGCACGCCCGGGGACTGGCCGCCGGACTCGGCGCGGCTCTCGACGGCGTGGACGCGGACGCCGCGCCCGGTCCTCTCGCCGCCCTGCCCGCCACCCGGGTCGCGACCGGCGCGGCGGTGATACCGCATCGCATGGCAGAGCTCGAAGGCGTCAGCTTCGTGCGCCCGCTCGCCAAAACCACGGTCTCCGCCGAGGAGCGCACCGCGCTGGCCGCCCGGCTCGGCGCCGTGCGGCTCGGGATGGTGCGCAGCCTGACCGAGCGCGCGGTGGGGCATCTGTCCGGCCGCGTCGTCGGCGGCGAGCCGACCATCCGCAAGCAGCTCGTGCTGGGAACCGTCGCCGACCTGGTCACCGAGACCGAAGCCATCCGCAGGCTCCTGATGGTGGCCGGCACGGTGTCCGCCGCGGTCGCCGACGCGCACGAGCGGCTCACCGTTCTCGGCTGGGAGGCGGCGAAGTTGTTCGGCGCGAGCGGTTACCTCGTGGACGGTCCAACGCGCGGCGTGTACGTCTCCCGCCTGGTAGCGAACTGCTGGGTCGTCACCGAGGCAGGTGTCTGATGGCCGAGCGCGACCTGGACCCCGCGCTGCGGGAACTGCGCGACACCTGTCGGCAGATCGCGAAAGACCTGCGCTCACGCGCCCTCGCCGTGGACGCCGACCCCGACGACGTGTCCCAGCACCTCGACGCCGCGTCACTCACGCTGCTACGCACCGCGAGCACGCCCAAGCGCTTCCGGCAGGAGGACCTGCCCCTGCGTTTCGCCGAATACACCGACAGCTGTCTGGCCCGCGCGCTCGCGAACCTCGAACTCGCCCGCGGCGACGCCGGCATCCTGAGCGCGAACACCGGCCCCTCGCTCGCCGGACTCGCCGTCGACGCCCTCGGCGACGAGGCCCAGCAGGAGCTGTTCTACCGCGCCTTGGCCGACGGCCGTACCTGGACCTTCTTCGCGATGACCGAGCCCGATCGGGGCAGCGACGCGACAGCGCTGGCGTCCCGCTTCGAACCCGACCTCGACGGCGGCCGCCGCCTCACCGGCGTGAAACGCTACGTCGCCAACGCCGCGCGCGGCTCGATCGGCGTCGTCTTCGCCCGCACCGGGTCGACCGCGCTGTCCATCCGCGCCGCACTCGTGCAGTGCCCGGCGACCGGTTTCTCCGGCCGCGCCCTCGAGATGATCGGCCTACGCGGCGCGCGCTTCGGCGAGATGACCTTCGACGCCGTCCACGTGCCCGAGGAACTGCTGCTCGGCCGGCACCTGCCGACCTCGCAGCGCGGCATCTGGGGAGCCGGCCGGGCTTTCAACGTGATGCGCGTCCAGATCGCGGCGCAGGCGCTCGGCGCCGGGTTCGCGATCCGCGACTACGTGCTCGAACACCGGCCGCGACCGCCCGGCGCCGAGCTGGTCTCCGCTCGGCTCGACGCGGCCCGGCAACTGCTCTATGACGTCGCGGTCTCGGTCGACCGCGCGCCCTCTGACCCGCGCCCGCCGTCGATCGTCAAGCTGCACACGACCGGGCTGGCCGTCGAGCTCACCCGCTGGGCCGAGCGAGTCCTCGGCCCCGGCTCGCTGCTCGAGCACCCGCTGCTGGAGAAGTGGTGCCGCGACGTGTGCGCCTTCGAGTTCATGGACGGCACCGGGAACATCCTGCGTCTGCACATCGCGCCGGACACGGCGCCCGTCCGGGAGGAACGATGACGATCACGACGCCGACCGGACCACCCAAGGCCGCGGACAGTATTTGCCGGAACGGCAATACCGCGCTGCCCGAGTGGTCCGCCCGCGCGTACAGCGACCGGGACCGCGAAGCCGTGCTCGAGATGTTCACCGAGCCGGACTTCTACTACCGCACCGCCCAGCCCGACACCCGGCCCGAGTGGGAGATCCTCGACCTGCTCGGCGAGGACACCCGGGTGCTGCTGGCGGAGGGCGAGCCGGTCGGCCTTTACGCCCTGGAGAACGAGGGCAGCGATCACGGCTGCCACTACCGGCTCGACTTCCGCCTGCGCGCCGCCGCGCCGCCGGCCTGGTGGCGTGGCGCGTTCACTGAGATCGTGCGGGCCACCCGCTGGCGCCGCGAGGTCGTGCGCCTCGCGCTGTGCGTCGCCGAGTTCGACCAACGCGGCCTGGCGATCACCCGGTCGCTCGGCCTCGCCGAGGAGGGCGTGCTCACGGACACCACGATCCATGAGGGACGCCGGTACGGATACGTGTTCTTCTCCCGAGTCTGGACGCCGACACCATGATGCTCAGGGGATACCGCGGCGGCGACGCCCGCCTGCTGTCCGGCCCGTGGACGGCCGGCGAACTGCTCGGGCTGCCGGTACCCGGCCGTCCGGCGATGCTCGAGGACGCGGCGGTCGAGCCGCCGCGCGACGCCACAGTGGAGCTGTGCATCGCCCCCGGCGCGGCTTTCGTCCGCTTCAGCGAGCTGGACTGGACTGCCCGGCGCGCACGGCTGGAGATCGGGATGCAGCCGGAGGCCGTCGACGCCGTGGCGATGCTGCTCAAGACGGCCGTCGCACACGGCTTCCACGTCCTGAACCTGCACCGGCTGTACGGCTGGGTCACGCCCGCGACCGACCCGCCGCTGGCCGTGCTCGGCGACGCCGGGTTCCAGCGCGAGGCCGGCGTGCCCTCCGGCAACTGGCTCGACGGCGCCGCGGTGGAGCGGCAGATTTGGGGAGCGGTGCGCCGTGACTGAGACGACAGCGACAGACCCGACAGCGACAGATCCGACAGCGACAGACCCGACAGCGACAGACACGGGCGCGGCTGACGCGCCGGCCACTGACCGCGGCGGGGTTGACACCGCGGTGGCCCCGACCGATATCCGCCGACTCGACCCGGCCGCCGCTGCCGCGCACCTGCGCGCCGCGGCCGACGCCGGCCGCGGCTTCCTCGGCCTCGACCCGGTGATCCAGAACGACGTGCTGCTCGCCGCCGAGCTGACCCGCATGCGCGCGCAGGTGTTCCAGGCCGGAGAGATGCTGCTCGGCGCCGTGCCGAACCCCGACCAGCCGCGCCAGGCGTTCGTCGCCGCGACCCGCGCGGACCCCGGCCCGCTGCGCGCCCTGCTCGGTTTTCTGGGCAGCCACCAGCGCTGCGGCTCGTTCGTGGCCATGGTCCCGGACGGCGCCGCGTCCGCCGCCGCCTTCGAGAGCTGCGGGTTCCGGCAGGCCGGCGTGCTGCGCGATCACCGCTACCAAGCCGGCGCCTATCAGGACGTCGTCGTTTACCACGCCGAATCAGCGATCTTCGAATCGGCCGACTCGGAGGACACATGTTCGGCGTGACGGTCCGGCACTTCACCGAGGCGGACATCCCGGTGCGCACCGCGCTGCTGCGCGAGTCGCGGTTCCAGGCCAACCTCACCGACTTCGCGGTCGTGGCCGCGGACGACGCGCTGGCGGCCGGCCAGCGCCGCACCGTCGAGCAGGAACACGCGGTCAAGCGGATCTTCACCCTGTGCGGGCCGAACGAGCAGATCCTCGGCTTCGCCTGGATCACCTCGATCGACTGGCGCAGCCAGACCTGCGAGCTGTCCTTCGGCGTGCTGCCCGAGTACCGCGGCGGCTTCGGCGCCATCGCGGTCGCCGCGGCGCACGACTATCTGCGCACCGAACTGAATATGCGGGTCGTCATCAATCAGGTGCTCGAACACAACACGATGCTGCACTCGGCCGAGGCCCTGGCCGCGCAGCAGCGGGTGCGGTGCCCGTACGACTCCTACACGGTCGGGCAGTGGCGCACCTCGTACTACTGGACCACCACCGAGGACGACGTGCGGCAGCACCATGAGCGCACCGAGACCCGGCGCCGCGAGATCGCCGAGCGCATTCGCGCGCACCGCACCGCCTGAACCACTTTGACACGAACGGGCGCTCATATGACCGCGTACCCTGTCACGATCACCGGCCCGGGTTCCGCCCCCGATTTCGGGGCGGTGCCGGTCGGCGGCTATCTGCGTCAGCCCTCGATCAGCGGTGACACGGTCGTCTTCTGCTGCGAGGACGACCTGTGGCTGGTCGCGGCTGTCGGGGGCCCGGCGCGCAGACTGACCTGCGCCGCGGTGGAGGCGAACCGGCCGCGCTTGTCCCCGGACGGCGCCAGGGTCGCGTTCGTCGCGGCCGAGGACGGACCCACCGAGGTGTACGTGCTCCCGCTCTCCGGCGGCCCGCCCCGGCGCCTGACCTACCAAGCGGCCCGCTGCGCCGTCGTCGGATGGCACCCGCGCACCGGTGAGATCGTCTACGCCAGCACCGCGCAGCAACCGGCTGGATTCGGGTTTCGGCTGTTCGCGATCGACCCTCTGTGCGGGCCGCCCCGGCTGCTCGCCCACGGACCGGCCAGCAGTGTCACGTGGGGCTCGGACGTCGGCACGGTGCTTGGCCGCAGCATCGCCGAGCCCGCACGCTGGAAGCGCTATCGCGGCGGAGCGAGCGGACGACTTTGGATCGACCGCTCCGACAGCGGCGACTACGAGCCGTTGATCTCGTTGCCCGGCAACCTGGCTGATCCCTGCTGGGTCGGCGACCGGATCTACTTCCTCAGCGACCACGAGGGAATCGCGAACGTCTTCTCCTGCCGCACTGACGGCTCCGACCTGGCCCGGCACAGTTCACACTCCGACTTCTACGCGCGCAATCTCTCCGCCGACGGCAGCCGCCTCGTCTATCACTCGGGCGCCGACCTTTTTCTGCTCGATCCCGGCGACGCACGACCGCGTCGCATCGCGGTCACGCTGACCTCCGACCGGGCGATGCGCGCCCGCCGATTCGTGCCGGCCGCCGACCACCTCGACGGCGCGACGCTTAGCCCCGATGGCAGCGCCCTGGCTTTGATTACCCGTGGAAAGCCGTTCGTCCTGGAGCCTTGGAGCGGACCCGTGCGCCGACTCGGCTCCGGCGACGGCGTGCGCTACCGCCTGCTGAACTGGTTGGGCGACGGCCGCCGGCTGGTAGCCGTGGCCGCGGACGAGGGCCGGTACGAACGGCTCGCCGTGCTGGCGGCTGACGGGGGATCAGCCGCGGTGGAACTCGCGGTTGGCGACCTCGGCCACATCACCGAACTGGCTGCGTCCCCGGCCGGCGCGCAGATCGCTTTCGCGACCAACCGACAACAGCTCTGGACCGTCGACGTGGACGCTGCCGAACCGGCGCCGCGCCTGATCGACTCCAGCGCGCACGAGCGGATCGAGGACCTCGCCTGGTCCCCGGACGGCCGGTGGCTCGCCTATACGCACCCGAACTCGCCGCGCACTTCGGCGATCAAGGTAGCCGACGCCGCCACCGGCCGCGTATGCCAAATCACCCGCCCGGTCCTACGCGACAGCTCGCCCGTGTTCGATCCCCGCGGCCGCTACCTCTACTTCCTCAGCCAGCGCGACCTCACGCCGGAGGCGGACCGGGTTCAGTTCGAGATCGGATTCCCCTTCGGCGCGCGGCCCTATCTCGCGGTACTGCGAGCCGGCGAGCCCGCGCCGTTCCGCGGTCCGAACCCGCCGCCGGGCGCGGAGCCGCAGTCCGGTGGTCTGGACGAGCCGCCGGACGTCCGCATCGACTTCGACGGCCTTGACCGGCGCGTCGTCCCGTTGCCCGTCGCAGAGGGCAGATACGCGGGGCTCGCGGCGCTGCCGCGGTCCGTGCTGCTGCTGACCGTGCCGGTGCTCGCCCCGGACCCGAAGCGGCCCGGCGCCGAGCCCGAAGGGACGGTCGCCTCGGTGGATCTGGCCACTGGGGAGGTCACCGCCGACTATCTCGAGCCGGTGGACGAGCTCAGCGCGAGCCGCGACAGCGAGGTGTTGCTCTATCGCTGGAATGACCGGCTCAGGGTCCTGAGCGCGAACGTGGACCAGGACACCGCGGCGGAGTTCCTCTTCCGCGGCGCGCCGGCCACGCGGCAGAGCGGCTGGATCGACCTGGGCCGGATCATGGTGCCGCTGGACCCCGCCGCGGAGTGGCGCCAGATGTTCCGGGAGGCCTGGCGGCTCCAGCGGGAGAGCTTCTGGAACGCCGACATGGCAGGCGTGGACTGGGACGGCATATACGAGCGCTACCTTCCGCTCGCCGGCGCGGTTTCCTGCCGCTCGGAGCTGTCCGACCTGCTGTGGGAACTACAGGGCGAACTGGCCACATCGCACGCCTACGAACGCGACGGCGACTATCGGCGGCCCGACGAGCACGCCCAGGGTTTTCTCGGCGTGGACTGGGACGTCGCGTGGCCGACCGGCGGCGGCCTGCCGCGCTGGCGGGTCGGCAGAATCCTGCGCGGCGATCCCTGGAACGGGGAGGCGACCTCGCCGTGCCTGCGGCCGGGCGCCGACGTGCGAGAGGGGGACACGGTCGTCGCGATCAACGGTCAGCCGATCGGTGCGGACGGACCGGGTGAATTGCTGGTCGGTCAGGCCGGACGGGATGTGGAGCTGACGTTGCACCGCGACGGCGCAGCGCCGCGCCGCGCCGTCGTGCGCGCGCTAGGCAGCGAAGCCGGCACCCGCTATCGCGACTGGGCGGAGCGCCGGCGCGAGCAGGTACACGAAACCTCCCGAGGGCGGCTGGGCTACATCCACGTGCCCGACATGTTCGCCACTGGATACGCCGAGTTCGTGCGCGGGTTCCTCGCCGAACTCGACCGCGAAGGGCTCGTGGTGGACGTGCGGTTCAACGGTGGTGGCCACGTCTCGCCGCTGCTGCTCGACCGGCTGGCCCGCCGGCGTGCCGGTACGGAGCACGGGCGCTGGAGCGGCGCGGCCCCGTACCCGGTGGAGGCGCCGCGCGGCCCGATGGCCGTGCTCATCAACGAGCACACCGGTTCGGATGGCGAGATCTTCAGCCACCTGTTTCGCGCCCGCGGCTTCGGGCCGCTGATCGGCGAGCGCACCTGGGGCGGAGTCATCGCGACCTGGCCGCGTCACCGGCTGGTCGACGGCACGCTTACCACGCAGCCGGAATTCCGGTACTTCTTCCGCGGCGTCGGCGACGGGCTCGAGAACCGGGGCGTCGAACCGGACATCGAGGTCGAGGCAGGACCCGGCGACAGCCTGGCCAGCGGCACTCGCGGCGACATCCAACTCGCCACCGCGGTCCGGCATCTGCTCGGTGTGCTCGACGAGCGGCCGCCCGCCGAAGCGATCGCCGGCCAGTGCGCCCTCGATCTCGTGGCTGCGCGCGGCGGACGGCGAGGCGGCTGATGCCCGCGTTGAACCTCGCTTCCCGCGCCGCGCCGGAGCGGCTGGCCGTTCCGGAACCCGGCGAGTGCCACATGTGGCTGGTCCCGGTGCGCGCCCGGCCCGACTGGATCGAACTGCTGGACGACGTCGAGCGCGACCGCCTGGAGCGACTGCCCGTGCCGGAGGCGAAGAACGCCCTCGTCACCTCCCGGGGTGCCCAGCGCGTGATCGGCTCCCGCTATCTCGATCTGCCGCCCGCGCGGATCACCATCAGCCGTGACTGCCAACACTGCGCGGCCGAGCACGGCCGCCCTCGCTACCCCGGATCAGTGGTCGATTATTCGGTATCGCACACGGAACGGTGGGTCGTCGCGGCGGTCGTCGGAAGCGGTCTGGCCGGGGTCGACATCGAGGGCTTCGATTCATGCCCGGATCCCGAGGCGGTCGCGCCCGTGACGCTGACCAGCGCCGAACGCGAGCACTTCGCGGCCTTGCCGCCGTGGGAGCGGGCCCGCTGGTTCTTCGCGGCGTGGACCCGCAAGGAGGCCGCGATGAAGCTGGCCGGCCTCGGGCTCGCCGCCGCTCCGGACCGCCTCGACGTGCTCGGATCCATTCTGGTGGTGGGCGGGGTAGCCCGCTGGCCCGACGTGCGCATCCACCTGCGCGCGCTACCCGCGCCGCATGGTCACGCCGCCGCGCTGGCAACGACGGTGCCCGCACCGACGATACGACGTTTCGTCCTCCCGTAGCGTGACGCGGGCACCGGAAAAGCGCAGTGGCGCTCAGCCCTTGAGGACCAGCCGGTAGAAGCACTGCGTTTCAGTGGTGCGTACGCGCTCGAAGCCGTTCTTCTCCAGGACGCGCTGCGAACCGATGTTGTCCAGGTCGGTGTCGGCGTTGACCGCGCTGAGGCCGCCGTGCGCGCGACAGATCTCGACGAGCCCGGCGACCGCCGCGGTGCCGTAGCCCTGGCCCCTGCCTAGCCTGAGTTTCCTGGCTGGGTCGGGTCGTGGTGCTTCCCGGCCTGGTCAGGGCCCGTTCTGATCAGAGTCCTGCGTATTACCCAAGTCGTCGGGGTGCAGGTCAGCGGGTCGGGGCGTAGCGCTGAATCGCGAAGAGGTCGGCAAGTTTCTGCTGGTCGGCGGTCATGTCGGTGAGCAGGCGCTGCGCGCGGGGCCGGCCCTTGTCGCCGTCGTGGTAGAGCAGGACGATTTCTTCGATGGCGGCGAGATTCTGCAGCATCGCGCGTACGGAGTGGGGCCGGCCTGCGCGTTCGGTCTCGCGGCGCATCAGGTGCGCGATGGCCAGGGCCAGGACGCAGTAGTACGCGTGGACCCGGATCTTGCCGTCGGTGAAGTGGTACAGCGGGCTGAAGGAGACGAGGTCGGTGTCCTTCATCTGTCGGAATCCTGCCTCGGCCTGGGACTGGGAGCGGTAGGCGCGGATGACGTCGGCGCACGTCCACTTGTCGCGGTTGGTGAACAGGATTCGCTTTCCGAACAGGCGGTTCTCCAGTTTGCGCCGGGCCTGCCGGTCGGTGCGCCAGGGCGGGGTGAAGTCGGCCGGGCTCTGACCGAGCAGCGTGGCGGTGATGACCTGGCAGACCCAGCGGGGACGGAGGAAACTCGGGCTAGGACGGCAGTCGTAGATCGTGATCTGACGTCGCGTCATCGGCGTTGCGCTGCATAGATGCGCGTCTGGTGGCTCTTGGCTGACGTTGCCTCGGATGAGTTG
>JBOHCW010000312.1:0-16297 GCA_050725375.1 Actinocrinis sp.
AGTCGAAAGTCGGTCCTTGAGTCATCTAAATGTAAGGCACCGACTGGGCGTAGGCGCCGACGCCGAAGGCGGCCAGTAGGACTCCAGACAGAGTGAGCGTGACGGTACGACGGCGCGGCATGAGCACGACACTAATGCACGAATCGAATCGTATGCAGGCGGGAGGTCCGGTAGGACAACCGTAAGACGCCGTTTGATCTCGTTGCGGAGTACTCACGGCGCGGACGGCCGTGTCGGAGTGCGTCTTGCGTCGCTCAGAGAGCGTCTCGCGTCAATCAGCGGCGGGACGCCGGGGCTCTGACTGCGCGTCACGGTGCTGGGTGCGGGCGAGCGTCTCGCGCGCGCGCTGGTAACGGTCCAGCGTGCCGACGTCCTCGCGCGTGCGCCGGATGCGTCGCGCGGTGGCGGCGACGACGGCCGCGAACGTCACCGCGACGGCCGGGATAGCCCACCAAACCAGGATCGAAAGCACAGATCAGCAGACTAGATCACATACCGACCCAGGTGTGGGACCCGTCGCCGAACCCCTCCCGCTTCCAGATCGGCACCTGCCGCTTGAGGGTGTCGATCAGCGCGCGGCTCGCGACGAACGCCTCGGCCCGGTGCGCGGACGCGGCGGCCACCACGACGGCCAGGTCGCCGACCTTGAGCACGCCGACGCGGTGGACCGCCGCCAGGACCGTGCCGGGGTGCTCGGCGGCCACCTTCTCGGCCACCTCGGCCAGCTGGTCGAGCGCGCTCGGGTGCGCGGTGTATTCGAGCTCGACCACGTGTCCGCCGGGCCGGTCCGGGGTGTGGTCGCGCACGGTGCCGATGAACAACGCCACGCCGCCGGCGTGCGGATCGGCGACGGCGCGCAGCACCTCGTCCACGGACAGCGCGGTGTCGCGCACGTCGATCAGCCGGACAGGGTCGTTCAGGTCCATACGTTCATCATCTCGCACACGTGTGACCGGAAGTGATCCGGAGGATTCAGCTTTCTCTCGGTCCGCCGACGGCGCCGATGCGCACGCGTGCGCGGTCAGCCGCTGCGGCGCTTCTTGCGGGCGCGGCGCACCAGCGCGGCGGTGCCGACCAGCGCGACGGTCGCGCCGGCCGCGCCGAGGGTGGTGGCCGCGTCCTTCTTGCCGAGCCGGCGGGCCAGCGCGGCATGGTGGCCCTCGATCTCGACCAGCAGCGCCTGGAACGCCTCGGCGTTGCCGAACTCGGGCTGCCAGCCGGTGGCCTTGAGCCGGCTGGTGGAGACCGCCCATGGGTGCATCACGTACTGCAGGTCGGTGGCCGGCGCCGGAGTCAGGTGCAGCCGGTGCAGACGCTCGGCGGCGCCCAGGGCCAGCGACTCGGGCAGTTCCATGCGGCGCATCCCGGAGATCTCCTCGACCTCCTTCTGGCCGAGCCAGCCGTCGCTGCCGACGGTCAGCGGTCCGTCCACATCGCCGAGCGCGGCCTGGACCAGGCCGGAGGCCAGGTCCTCGACGTGGCAGAACTGCCAGCACGGCTCGGTGTCCTTGACCACCAGCAGCCGCGGGGCCTCGAAGTGCCGGGTGAACACGGTGTCCACGCCCGGGCCGGTCAGCACGGTCGGGCGCAGCACGGTCACGGCCAGGCCGGGGTGCGCCTTGGGCGCGCGCTCGGCGAGTCGTTCGATCTCCAGGTAGTCGCCGACCAAGGAACCATCGGGTACCGCGCGTAAGGGCGCGTCCTCGTCCAAGGGGACCGGGTTGTCGGGGTAGGCGCCGTAGACGACCGCGCTCGTGAACAGGACGACGCGGCTCACCCCGGCGGCCGCTGCCGCGGTCAGCACGGTCTGTGTGCCTCGCACGTTCCACGCAGTACGCACGGTGGCGTCGGTATCGGGCGAGGTGTCGATGTCGGCGTGGATGACGACGTCCACGTCCGCGAACTTTTCGGCGAGCCCCGGGTCGCGCGTGTCGGCCTTACGGTAGGTGACGCCGGGCAGGTCGACGGGCTGCGGGTCCAACGCGATGGCCTTGCGTACGTCCTCGTGTCCGGCCAGGCGGACAGCCACCGCGGCGCCGATGACGTCGGCAGCGCCGGTGACCGCTACGGTAAGTCGCGCCGAACGGCGCCGTCCGCCTGCTGCCGGGGAACTCACAAGCACACTCCGTTGGTTACTACGGTGAGGGGGACGGGAGACTCCGTTCACCGTAAAGTCTGTTCTATCCGTTAAGAGTGCGTGATCCCCGCGTCGTCGAGTCGGCCGTGTTTCCCGTGAACACGCCGGGGCTCCGTCTCCAGTGTGGACGATTGTCTAGAGGTTCGACGTGAACGACCACCCAGAAAGTTTCCCACCGGGCGGGGACGAGCCTGAGCCGGTGCCGTTCGAGGACATCGTCAAGGGCTTGGAGGGCCTCGGGGCCGACGTGGAGCGCGAGGCGAAGGCGGCCGACGAGAAGTCGGCGCGCGAGCGTGCCGACCGCCCTGGCGCCGACCGCCCCAGCGACGATGCCCTCGGCCCGGACCCGGCGGCCGGACCCGGCGGCTCGGCGGATGCCAACCCGCTCAGCGGCCTGCTCAACATGCTCGGCATGGCGGGCGGCTCCGGCGGCGAACTCGGCGAGCAGCTGGCCGGCTTCGCCGCGAACCTGGGCCAGCAGATGCCCGGGCTCGACCCGCAGATGTTCATGATGATGATGGGCCGGATCCAGTCGCTGATCAACAGCGGCGACGGGCCGGTCAACTGGGCGCTGGCCCGGGACGTGGCCCGCACGGTGACCGCCTCGAACCCGGACCCCTCGCCCACCTCCGGCGACCTCGGCCCGATCGAGGACGCGGTGCGGCTGGCCGAGCACTGGCTCGACGAGGCCACCGCGCTGCCGGCCGGCACCACCGGGGCGCTGGCCTGGAGCCGCGCGGAGTGGATCGAGCAGACCCTGCCGGTCTGGAAGCAGCTGGTCGAACCGGTCGCGGACCGGATGACCGGCGCGATGACCGGGCTGCTGCCCGAGGCGGCGGCCGGTGCGGCCGCTCCGGTCACCGGGCTGATGCGGCAGATGGGCGGCTCGCTGTTCGGGCACCAGGTCGGCACGGCGCTGGCGCAGCTGGCCACCGAGGTGCTCGGCTCCTCCGACATCGGCCTGCCGCTCGGCCCGGACGGTAAGGCGGTGCTGCTGCCGACGAACGTGGCCGCGTTCACCGCGGGGCTGGAGCTGCCCGCAGCGGACGTACGGCTGTACCTGGCGATGCGTGAGGTCGCGTATCACCGTCTGTTCGCGCACGTGCCGTGGCTTAAGGCGCACGTGCTCGGGGCGGTCGAGGCGTATGCGCGCGGCATCACGGTCGACGAGGGCCGTATCGAGGAACTGATGCGTAATGCGCAGTCTCCGGAGGGTCTGGCGAACCTGCAGAACGTGTTCGAGGACGGCATCGTGTTCACCGCCCCGGACACCCCGCAGCAGCGCGCCGCGCTGGCCCGGCTGGAGACGATCCTGGCGCTGACCGAGGGCTGGGTGGACGCGGTGGTCAACGCCGCGGCGGCGCCCAACCTGCCGTCGGCCGCCGCGCTGCGCGAGACGCTGCGGCGCCGGCGCGCCTCGGGCGGCCCGGCCGAGCAGACCTTCTCCGCGCTGGTCGGCCTGGAGATGCGGCCGCGCCGGCTGCGCGACGCGGCCCGGCTGTGGGCCTCGCTGGGCGACGCGCGCGGCATCGACGGGCGCGACGACCTGTGGGCGCACCCGGACCTGCTGCCGACCGCCGAGGACCTGGACGACCCGGACGGCTTCGTCCACCGCGACGAGATCGACCTGTCCGCGCTGAACGAGATGCTCGACGACAAGGGCGCGGACGGCGGGAAGGGCGACGGGGACGAGCCGAAGGACAAGGGCTCCGAGGACGACAAGGACAGGGGCGCGGGCGGCAGCTGAGCGCACTCGGCTGACCGCACGCCGGCTGACTGCGCGTCAGCCGATCGGGCGCCGGTTCACGCGCCGGTGGCGACGGGCCTGGTCGGGCTGGTGATCCAGTCCGACCACGAGCCCGTGTACAGCGCGGCCCTGAGGCCGGACAGCTCGAGCGCGAGCACCTCGTGCGCGGCGGTCACCCCGGAGCCGCAGTAAACGCCGATCTCGCGGCCGTTGGCCCCGTTCACCCCGAGCGAGGCGAACCGGGTGCGCAGCGTCTCGGTGTCCAGGAACCGGTCGTCCGGGCCGACGTTGTCGCCGGTCGGCGCGCTGACCGCGCCCGGGATGTGCCCGGCGACCGGGTCCATCGGCTCGATCTCGCCGCGGAACCGGGCCGCGGCGCGCGCGTCCAGCAGCACGCCCTCGACCGCGACCTTCGAGGCGCCCTCGGCGTCGAGCACGGGCATCGCGCCCGGCACGGCGATGAAGTTTCCAGATCCGGCGGCCGGTCCGAGGCCGGCCTCGCGTGCGCCATCGCCGGCCATCGTCGGCATGCTTGAGGCGGCCCAGGCGGCGTACCCGCCGTCGAGCACTCTGACGTCCGAATGGCTGAAGTAACGCAGCAGCCACCATGCGCGCGCCGCCGCCATGGAGTCCGCTGAGTCGTACACGACGACCGGACGGTCGTCCGACACGCCTAAGGCACGCATCGCGGACTGGAAGTCCTCTGCGTTAGGCAGCGGATGTCGGCCTCCCGCGCCCTTCGGCCCACGCGGACCGGCCAGTTGGTGGTCGAGGTCGACGAAGCGCGCGTAGGGCAGATGCCCCGCCGCGTACGCGTCGCGCCCAGGCGGGCCGCTGAGCGACCAGCGCACGTCGAGCAGTGTCACCGCATGGCCGGCGGGCGCCGCCCCTGCCGCGGCCCCGCCGTTGCGGCCGACCCCGAGCAGATCGGCCAGCCGGTCCACACCGATCAGCGGCTCGCGGCCGCCAGGCTGGGATCCGATGCCCTTCACCCGCGCACCTCCAACAGCGGGACCAACTGTTCCGCCGCCGTCATCGACCCGTGCATGCCGATCAGCCGGGACTCGACCACCTCGCGCTCGGTCGCGACCACGGCCCAGTCGCCGCGCATCGCCACCACCACGTCGCCGATCCGCTCGGACATCCGCGCGTCGAAGCTCGGGCCGAACCAGCCCTCGTCGATGGCCTGCGCGCGCGAACGCACCTCGGCCACCCCGTCCAGCCGCTCGGACCAGATCGCCAGCACGTCGCGCTCGGCTCCGGCGTGCGCGTACACGTGCCGGGCGCGCGGCTCGCCACCGAGCAGCGCCACGCCGGCCCGCAGCTCCCAGTCGGTGTCGGCGTCGATACGCCGCTCGTCGGGCACGTCGATCATGCCGTGGTCGGCGACGACGTAAAGCGCCGAGTCGCCGGGCAGCCGCTCGGCCAGCCACTGCACGAGCGCGTCGACGTAGCCGAGCTGGTCGCGCCAGTTCTGCGAGCCGGCGCCGGTCGCGTGTCCGACGAAATCAAGATCGGAGTAATAGAGGTAGACGAGTGAACGCCGCTGCGCTTCGAGGGCGGCGATCGCCCGTTCGGCCCGCACATCCGGCGGCTCGGCCCCGGAGAACCGGGCGCCGCGGAAGACCGAGCGGGTCAGCCCGGACTCGGCGAAGCGCGGCGAGGACACGTGGGTGACCGCGATGCCGGCCCGGTCCATCCGTTCGAACATGGTCTCGCGCGGCTGCCAGACCAGCGGGTCGACGTCCTGGTCCCACTTCAGGAAGTTCATCAGCCGGCCGGTGCCCGGCACGGCGAGCTTGTAGCCGAGCATGCCGTGCACGCCCGGTGGCAGGCCGGTGCCGATGGACGAGAGCGAGGTCGAGGTCGTCGACGGGAAACCCGCGGTCAGCGTGTGACCGGTCCCCTGCGGCCCGATCGTCTGGGCACTGTCGCTCAGCAGCGCGGACAGGTAAGGCGCGGCGTCAGCGTTCTTGAGGATCAGCTCGCTGCCCATGCCGTCCACGAGGAACAGGCACGCGCTGCCGACCGGGCTTATGCCCCACCGCTCGGCCAAGACTGACGCATGGTCAGGCGCATAAGACGCGCCGGGTACGCCGCCGTCATATCCGGCGCCGCCGACAGACCTCGTTCCCTTGGCGCCGCCGTTCGGCTCAGGCCAGCCGCCGAGTCCGGGTACCCCGAGGGCGGTGCCGATGGCGGGAAGCACGTCGCACAGCGCCCCCGCGCCGTAGGCCGGGTAATCGAACCCGGCGTCGCCTTCGGACGCCCCCGTGTCCACGCCGCCGCTACCCGCGTCCCGCGATGCCGAGTTCGACCGTGGCGGCCGCGAGGGCCTCGGCGAACTCAAGCGTCATGCGTACCGCGTCCGGTCCGTCTGCGCCGGTGGACACCCTCAGGGAGAGGTCGTCGCCCGTCACGGTGCCGGTGTACCCGTGGTCTGCCTCGCAGTGCGGGTCGCCGCAGTTGGCGGGTTCCAGGTCCACCCGGCCGACGGCGCCCCAGCCCACGGTGAGCACGACTTCGCGCGGGAGGGTGCCGCGCACGTGTTTGGCGGGGTCGTCCACGACGCGGGTGACCACGACGGTCGAGACCCGGTCGAGCCGGACCGTCTCAGTGGACGTGGACGCGTACGAGCCGACCTGCGAGTCGACCCCGTCCAGCTCGGGTTCGGTGCCGTGTTCGTCGGTGTGTCCGACCACGAGCCGGCGCGCGGTCAGCGCGAGCACGGTCACGTGCCGGCGGACCTCCTCGGCGTCGAAGGTCGTCTCCTGGTGGACCAGGTGGCTGATGACCGGCTCGCCGCCGAGAGCGGTCTCGACCGCCTCGGCGACCAGCGCCGGATAGTAGCCGCTGCGCTCGATCGAGGCGCGCAGACCGGGGTCGAGGGCGCCGGAGTCGGTTCTCTGGGGCATGACCCAATCCTCGCACTGGTTGCGGCCCGCCGTGCACATCGGGGAGCACCAGTCTGGTGGCGGCCCGGCCCGGGGTGACCGGTTTTGTCGGTGGCGGGCGCCAGAATTGATCCGGGGACGGCGCGGCGGATCCGGGGAAACCGGTGCCGTGGCCGCGTTCGCCCTGCTGGGCAACTAGGCTCTGCCTGAATATCGGCACCAGCCCGCCCCGGCGATCGATTCAGGGCGCCAAGACGATACACACAGGAGCAGCGCAGCATGGCCCGCCGCAGCGCACCGCAGGAGACTGACGAGCCGTTCGAGGAGCGGATCGTCGACATCGACGTGATCGAGGAGATGTCGAACTCCTATCTGGAGTACGCATACTCGACCATCTACTCGCGCGCGCTGCCCGACGCCCGCGACGGCCTCAAGCCGGTCCACCGGCGGGTCCTCTACCAGATGGGTGAGATGGGGCTGCGGCCCGAGCGCGGGTTCGTCAAGTCGGCGCGCGTGGTCGGCGAGGTGATGGGCCGGCTGCACCCGCACGGTGACGCGTCGATCTACGACACGCTGGTGCGTATGGCGCAGCCGTTCTCGATGCGGCTGCCCCTGGTGGACGGGCACGGCAACTTCGGCTCGCTCGGCAACGACGACCCGCCCGCGGCGATGCGGTACACCGAGGCGCGGCTGACTCCGGCCTCGATGCTGATGACCTCGGACATCGACGAGGACACCGTCGACTTCGGCCCGAACTACGACGGCCAGGAGACCGAGCCGGAGGTGCTGCCGGCCGCCTTCCCGAACCTGCTGGTCAACGGCGCCACCGGCATCGCGGTCGGCATGGCGACCAACATGCCGCCGCACAACCTCGGCGAGGTGGTCGCGGCCGCGCGGCACCTGATCCGCAAGCCGGAGGCCACGCTGGCCGAGCTGATGCGGCTGGTGCCGGGGCCGGACCTGCCGACCGGCGGCCGGATCGTCGGCCTCGACGGGGTGCGCGACGCCTACGAGGGCGGGCGCGGGGTGTTCCGGATCCGGGCCACCGCGCACATCGAGACGCTGCCCAACCGGCGCAAGGGCGTCGTGGTCACCGAGCTGCCGTTCAACATCGGCCCGGAGAAGGTGGTCGCGAAGGTCAAGGAGCTGGTCCAGAACAAGAAGATCCTGGGCATCTCGGACCTGAAGGACCTGACCGACCGGGCCAACGGGCTGCGGCTGGTCATCGAGGTCAAGAACGGCTTCAACCCCGAGGCGATCCTGGAGCAGCTGTACAAGCTGACCCCGCTGGAGGAGTCCTTCGGCATCAACAACGTGGCGCTGGTGGACGGCCAGCCGCTCACGCTGGGGCTGAAGGAGATGCTGGAGGTCTACCTCGACCACCGGTTCGAGGTGGTGCGCCGGCGCAGCGAGTTCCGCCGCCGCAAGCGCCAGGACCGCATCCACCTGGTCGACGGCCTGCTGATCGCGCTGCTGAACATCGACGAGGTCATCCAGACGATCCGCACCTCGGAGAACGCGGCCAACGCGCGCGAGCGGCTGATGGAGCAGTTCACGCTGACGCAGGTCCAGGCCAACTACATCCTGGACACCCCGCTGCGCCGGCTGACCCGGTTCGACCGGCTGGAGCTGGAGACCGAGAAGGAGAAGCTGTCCCGGGAGATCGCCGAGCTGACCGCGATCCTGGATTCGGACACGCTGCTGCGCAAGACGGTCTCGGACGAGCTGGCGAAGGTCGCCAAGGACTTCGGCACGCCGCGGCGCACCGCGCTGCTTGAGGCGGGCGACGCCCCCGTGGCGGCCTCGGTGCCCTTGGAGGTCGAGGACGCACCGTGCCGGGTGCTGCTCTCGTCGACCGGTCTGCTGGCCCGGATCGCGGGTACAGGCGTCGCCCCCACTGGTGCTGACGGCACGTCAGGCGCAGCGGATGACTACAGCGACGAGGATGAAGACGACGAACGGCCGCGCGCACGCCACGACGCGATCATGTCGGCCGTGCTGAGCTCGCTGCGCGGCGACGTCGGCGTGATGACGTCGGCCGGCCGCTTGATCCGGGTCGCCGTGATCGACCTGCCCTCGCTGCCGGTCACCTCCGGACCGCCGAGCCTGGCCGGCGGCGCCGCGGTCTCCGAGTTCGTCGACCTGGCCGCGGACGAGCGGGTGCTGTGCGTCTCCACGCTGGACGCCCAGTCGCCGGGTATCGCGCTGGGCACGGTGCAGGGCGTGGTCAAGCGCGTGGTGCCGGACTTCCCGGCGAACAAGGACGAGTTCGAGATGATCGCGCTCAAGGACGGCGACGCCGTCATCGGCGCGGTCGAGCTGCGCACCGGCCGCGAGGACCTGGTGTTCCTGACCACGGACGCGCAGCTGCTCAAGTTCTCCGCCGACCAGGTGCGCCCGCAGGGCCGCCCGGCCGGCGGCATGGCCGGCATCAAGCTGTCCGACGGCGCGTCCGTGCTCGCCTTCACGGCGATCGACCCGGGGCACGACGCGGTCGTGGTGACCGTCGCCGGAACGAGCAACGCACTGCCCGGCACGTCCGCCGGCAGCGCGAAGATGACGCCGTATCAGCTCTACCCGCCCAAGGGCCGCGCGACCGGCGGAGTCCGCTGCCAGCGCTTCCTGCGCGGCGAGGACCAGTTGGTCTTCGCTTGGGCCGGCGCGGCCCCCGCGCGCGCGGCGGACGAGGCGGGCGACCCGGTCGATCTGCCGCCGCTGGATCAGCGCCGCGACGGTTCGGGCATCCCGCTGGTCAAGCCGGTCTCGGTGATCGCCCCGGGCGTCCCGCTCGGCCTGGCCCCGGCGCAGCAGGTCTGAGCCGAGCCCGTACGTCACAAAGCCGAGTCGCGCGGGTTCCGGCCCGGCCCGCGGCCGGCAGGTCGATGGTCAGCGGGCGGTCAGTCCCGTTTCAGGACTGACCATCCTCTCTCAGACTTCGAACCAGACGATCTTGCCGTGCGGGGTGGTGCGGCTGCCCCAGTCGAGGGAGAGCTGGTCCACCAGGTAGAGGCCGCGGCCGCCCTCGTCGGCGTGGTGCACGGTGCGCAGACGGGGCGCGGCGTCGAATTCGTCGGAGACCTCGCAGACGACGCTGGACGCGCTGCGCAGCAGGCGTAGGCCGATCGGGCCGCGGCCGTACCTCAGTGCGTTGGTCACCAGTTCGCTGACCAGGAGCTCGACCACGTCGGTCGTGTCGTTGACCGGCGGGGCCAGGCCGCTGTCGTCGGCGTTCTTCTCCGCGTCGCGCGCGGCCCACTCGTCGAGCTGGCGGCGCACCAGTTCGCGGGCGCGGGCCGCGACGGTCGGCTGGCTGGTCAGCACCCACGAGGCGATCTGGTCCTGCGGGAAGCGGTCCAGCGCGGCGAGCAGCAGGGTCGCGTCGTCCACGGAGCGCGGACCGAGCAGCGCCTCGAACGCGGCGTCGCACGTGCTCTCCAGCCAGCGGCCGTCGTCAGCGGCGTTCGCCGAGGCCGGGGCGGACTTCGACACGGCGCCGAGCAGTTCGTCTATGCCGCTTTCGATGTCCCGGTCGCGAGCCTCGACCAGGCCGTCCGTGTAGAGCGCGAGCGCCGAGGCCGGATCGACCGCGAACGCGTACTCC
Source organism: Actinocrinis sp. (assembly GCA_050725375.1). Classification (GTDB taxonomy): domain Bacteria; phylum Actinomycetota; class Actinomycetes; order Streptomycetales; family Catenulisporaceae; genus Actinocrinis. The sequence goes on from JBOHCW010000312.1 coordinate 10,380, forward strand.
TCGAAGCGCTGGCCGCCGACGCCGAGCGGCGCGCCGGGCTCCAGGTGCACGAGGTCCACGCCGCCGCCCGGCCCGACCAGCAGGGGCGGCGGGTGCCCGGCGGAGGCCATCACGCACTCCCCCTCGACCGGGTTGTAGATCGCGTAGACACAGGTGGCGAGGTGCGACTCGCTCATCGAGCGGGCCAGTTCGTCCAGTTCCCGCAGCACCTGGGCCGGCGTCAGATCCAGTTGCGCCAGCGTTCGGGCGGCGGTACGGAACTGGCCCATGATCCCGGCGGCGCGCAGCCCGCTGCCCATCACGTCGCCGACCACGAACGCGACCCTGCGGCTCGGCAGCGGGATCACGTCGAACCAGTCGCCGCCGACCTGTGCGCCTACCGAGCCGGGCCGATACCTGTAGGCGACACGCGTGCCCTCTACTGTCGGGAGTCGTTCAGGTAGCAGCGAGCGCTGAAGCAGCAGCGCGGTGTCGCGCTCACGTGCGTAAAGGCGCGCGTTGTCCATGCTGATCGCGGCCCGTGCGGCCAGTTCGTCGACGGTTTCCAGGTCCGCTGCGGTGAATCGCTCACGCCGGGCCGCGCGCGTGAAGTGCACTGCACCAAGTAGAGCGTCGTGAGCGACCAACGGCACGACGATGCCGCGATTGTCAGACTCGCGGACGACCCGAGCGTGTCCGGTCGCGAGGGATGCGTCCAAGGTCTCCAAGAGCGCCGTCCCGAATTCGCCTGACGGGTCGTCGTGGCGGCTGACCGTCTCGCCGCGCGAGGCCGTGATGCGCATTCCCGCTTGGTTCGTCCGGTCGTCGTCAGCCGAATCGAGCAGGTAGATCGCCGCAGAGTCGCAGAACGCGGGCACGAGCGCCTGGGCGAGTTCGTCCGCGGCGCGTTGCGGATCGAGCGCGGCGGCAACCCGGTCGCCGACCGCGCTGAGTACCGCGGCGCGGCGGCGATTCGCCTCGTCCCGCTCGAACGCGAGCTGACGCTCCGTCACGTCGACGATCACGCCGGTCAGTCCGAGCACCTGTCCGTCCGCCGACGCCAGCCGCGCGTGCGACATCGACCAGAAGCGGCGGTCGCCGGCATCCGCGGCGGCCGTTGTGCCGGCCTTCACCGCGCCGGCCTTCACGAACGCGTCCCTGACCGGCTCACCGGTGTCCAACACGTGCTGCTGTAGCAGCGGCACACTGTCATCGATGCCGCTGAGTACCTCCTCGATCCGACGCCCTACATGTTCCGGCGCCGATAAGCCGTCGTATTCGGCGAACGCGCGGTTGACGCGCATGAAGCGGCGCTGCTCGTCGTAAACAGCGATGCCTATGGGCACCTGGTCGAACAGTGTCTGGAACACGGCGTGTGCGAAGCCGTCGCGCCGCAGGCCGCCGGCGTCTATCGCGAGGACCTGCACCTGATCGCGACCGTCCGGCGTACGCAGCGCGTCGGCCCGGAATCCGACGTCGAATATGCGGCCGTCGGCGTGCCTGACAGGCAGGAATCCGGCACTGCTGCCGGTCTCGGCGGCGGCCCGGAACAACTGCGCGGCCTGTGCGCCGACGCCGTCCGCGAAGAGAGTGCCGACCCCGGCGCCCACCGCCCGCTCGACCGGACGGCCGGTCAGCCGGGCCGCCGCCGGGGACCACCGCTCGATCCGGCGCTCCCGGTCGAGCACGAAGACGGCGATCCGGTCGAGGTCCGCCAGCGCCTCGGCTCCGGGTACCGTCGCCCCCGCACCGGTGGTCGTCTCGCCCGGCGCTGCGCCGGTGGACGAGTCGAAGGCTGCGGGCATCTATGGTCCTGGGGTTGACGAACTGGCTGCTCGAAGTCCTTCCCGAAAAGTATGATCTTTATATTGATCGACGAGTGAGTTAGGCCACTCGGATGACGCCGTCCGACGCGTCCCGGTCGTTCAACGCGTCGAGAATCAGGACATCGCCGGGCAGCCACGGCAAAGCTCGCGTTTCGGGCTCGCTCGGCCGGACCCAACGCAGCGCGTCGTGGCTGTCGAGCGCCCCGGGCTCCGCGCCCTCGTCAAGTACGGCGAAGTACGTGCGCACGACCATCGTTCCGCTCGGCGTCACGTATTCCGGGCCGATCCGCTCGCCGACGGTGGCGGCCACGCCGAGTTCCTCGCGGCACTCGCGCGCGAGAGCGTCGGCGTCGCTCTCCCCCGGCTCGACCTTGCCGCCCGGGAACTCCCACAGGCCGGCGAACTGCGGAGGTCCGGTGCGCCGCGCGGCGAGGATCAACCCGTCGCGCTCGATGACCGCCGCGACCACGACTCGCATGCTCTCCCGCTGCATGCGCGCCATCGTCCCATGCGGCACCGACGCGGCGTCGACTGCTCCGAAAGAGCGACACGAGTGACGCACGCCACAACAACCACGCCGTGCGACGAGGCCACTCCCCAGCGCGACCGCGGCCGTGATCCGTTGCGTATCGACGCAACAGACGAGCGTTGTAATTCACAAAGAGCATCACTTTGTTGTGCCGAAGCGCACACTTGACCAGCGATTCGTTGCGGACGGCGCACTCGACGGCCTGAAGAAGCCGCCGCATACTCGGCTCATGCGCCAGGCTCCACAGCAGAAGATGCACACCTATGACGCGCGGCTCGCCGACCTGGTCTTCGACTACATGCGCGAGCGCTTACAGCTCGACCCCGTGCCGCTCGACCATCCCGGCGAGCGGGCCAAGCTGGAAGACGCGCTGTCCGGGCTGCTCGGCGCCCAAGGCCACGATCCCGAGCACGTGCTGTCGGTCTACGCGGACCAGCTCGCCCCGGCGGTGATCTCGTGCGACAGCCCGCGCTTCCTCGCGTTCATCCCGGCCGCGCCGACCAAGGCCGCGCTGCTGTTCGACATGGTGGTCTCCTGCGCGTCGCTGCAAGGCATCTCCTGGCTGGAGGCGGCCGGCGCCATCGCCGCCGAGAACCAGGTGCTGCGGCTGATCGCCGACTACGCCGGGCTGCCCGAGCATGCGGGCGGCTGCTTCGTCACCGGCGGCTCGGCCGGCAACCTGTCCGCGCTCGTGGTCGCACGCGACACCGCACGCCATAGGCTCGGCCTCGGCCCGTATGACCGGGTGCGGATGGCCGTCAGCGACCAGGCGCACTCGTCAATCGGTAACACGCTGCACATCATCGGCGTCGAGCCCCTCGTGGTGCCTACGACGGATCACCGGTTCACGGGCGCGGACCTGCGTGCGACGCTCGCACGTGACACCGACGAAGCACCGGTTATCGGCGTCGTGGCGACTGCGGGAACGACGAACGCGGGCATCGTGGACGACCTGGCCGGCCTGTCCGCCGTCGCGCGCGACTTCGAACTCTGGTTCCACGTCGACGGCGCGTACGGCGGCGCCGGCCTGTTCGCGCCGAGCGTGCGCGCGAAGTACGACGGGATCGAGCACGCCGACTCGTTCGTCGTTGACCCGCACAAGTGGCTGTTCGCGCCTTTCGACTGCGCAGCCGTGCTGTACAAGCATCCGCATCTGGCTAAGGCCGTGCACACGCAGGACGCGTCGTACCTCGACGTCATCCACACCGACGCGCCTGAGGAGTGGAACCCGACGGACTACGCGTACCACCTGACGCGTCGCGCGCGCGGATTGCCTTTGTGGTTCTCGCTCGCGGTGCACGGTACCGACGCATACCGGGACGCGATCGAGGCGGCGTTGTCGACCGCACGCGCCGCCGCCGACCTGATCCGTAGTCGGCCCGACCTGGAGCTGATCCGCGAGCCGGAACTTTCGGCCGTGCTGTTCCGGCGCAAGGGCTGGGGTCCTGGGGACTACGACGACTGGTCGCGCCGGCTGCTGGCCGGACAGCTCGCCTTCGTGACCCCGACCAGCTGGGAGGGCGAGACGGTGGCCCGCTTCGCCTTCCTGCACCCCGCGACGACGCCCGCGATGGTCGAGGAGATTCTCGCAACGCTCTGATCCCGATTCGCCCCGCACGACCCGTCTTTGTTGCACGGCCGCGACGCCGCGCGATTCAATACGGTTCTCAGCTGGGGAGGGCGTAGGGGCATGGAGCCGCTCGTGGCGGGTGATCCCGCGCGGATAGGACCGTTCCGTCTGGTCGCCCGGCTCGGCCGCGGCGGCATGGGCCGGGTTTACCTCGGCCGGTCCGAGTCGACCGGGCGCACGGTCGCGGTCAAGACGATCCACGGCGAACTGCTGGTCGATCCCGAGTTCCGCACCCGGTTCTCGCAGGAGGTCGCCGCGGCCCGCCGGGTGCGCGACGAGTACATCGCCGAGGTGGTGGACGCGGACCCGGACGGGCAGACGCCGTGGCTCGCGACGGCTTACGCACCGGGCATCTCGGTAGAGGACGCGGTGCGCCGCTTCGGCCCGCTGCCCGCCGACTCGGTGCGCGTGCTCGGTGTCTGCATAGCGCGCGCGGTGGCGGCGATACACGCCGTCGGTCTGGTGCACCGCGACCTGAAGCCGGGCAACGTGCTGCTCACGGCCGCCGGCCCGAAGGTGATCGACTTCGGCATCGCGCGCGGCGTGAGCGACGCGACCCTCACCAAGACCGGGATGGTCAGCGGCTCGCCGCCGTACATGGCGCCGGAGCAGCTGACGGTCGGCTCGTTCGGCCCCGGTTCGGACGTGTTCTCGCTCGGCGCGATCCTGCACTACGCGGCCACCGCCGCCGGTCCGTATGGACGCGGCGGCGCGCAGGAGCAGTACGTGCGGGCCATGGCAATAGGTCCGCAGGCCGATCCGGCGCTGCCGGACATCCTGGCCGACGTCGTCGACCGCTGCTTCACCGCGGACCCGGGCAGCCGCCCCTCCGCGCCGGACCTGGTGCGCGCGCTGGAGACGCGGGCAGGCGAGCGCCCGGCGCCCGGATGGCTGCCGAACGCGGTCGTCGCGGACATCCTCGCTCAAGCGACGGACGCCCTGAACAAGGATTCCGCGGCGGGTTTCGCGCAACAGCCGCAGGACGCGACGCCCTTTGCCCCACCAGCGCAGCAGCCATCGATGCCACAACGTCAGTCGCCGATATCGGCGCCGTCGCGCTCACAGGTGCCCGCGCAGCAACAGCCGCGCCAACAGCAACAGCCCTTCGCACCGTTGACGCCGCCACTGCCGTACATGCGTCCGCCTACGCCACCTCAGCCTCAGCCGGTCGCCCAACCGCACGCGCTACGCCCTAACGTGCCGCATCCGAGCACGCCGCGTTCAGGCACAGGAGCGCCTCACCCACCGCCTCAGTCGTACCCCGGCGGGTCGTATCAGGGCGCTCCCCCGCGCGGTAACCAGTACCCGCCACAGCGTTATCCGGCCCAGGGCGCGCCCACGGGAGGCGCGTATCCGGCGCAATATGCGGGACAAAACGCGGGACAGAGCTCAGTACCCGCCGTCCCGTACGGTTACGGTCGGCCGCCGGTCGCCTCAGACAACGGCCAGGCCGTCACGGCTCTCGTCCTCGCGCTGGTCGGCATCGTCGTGCCCTGTCTACAGCCGGTGGCGCTGGTCTTCGGCTTCGTCGGCCTGAGCAAGTCGAAGCAGACCGGCGTCGGACACGGCCAGGCACTCGCCGCGACGATCATCTCCGGCTTCTTCGTCAGCCTCTACGTGCTGCTGGTCATCTTCCTGATCGCGGTGGTCTGACGAACCGGGCTTCACGATCCCGGACTCGGCGAGGCCGCAGTGAAGTGACGTGACGTGAGTGAAGTTGCGCGGGCGCCGGTCGATGCCGCTGGGTCAGTCGTGATTCGTCGCACCCGATCGGCGCGAGGCTGGTGCCGGGCGAACTGCCTCGCCGTCACACGTTGAAGCGGAACTCGACCACGTCGCCGTCGGCCATGACGTAGTCCTTGCCCTCGATGCGGGCCCTGCCGCGGGAGCGGGCCTCCGCGACGGAGCCGGCGGCGACCAGGTCGTCGAAGGAGACGACCTCGGCCTTGATGAA
>JBOHCW010000313.1:0-6877 GCA_050725375.1 Actinocrinis sp.
CCGGGCGACCAGGCGCGGGGTGGGATGCGGCGCGCCGACCGCCACGCCGATGCGCGGCCGGCGACCGGCGGCCGGCCACGCAGGGCCCTGACGCGTTGCCTGCGGCAGCATCGGCGCCAGCGCGAACACGGGGTCGGGCACGAGCCGCGCCTGGACCCCGGCCGCCGCGAACCTGGCCACCGCGCCGCGGTCGCGCACGGCCAGCATGCCGACCCGCCGGGCGAGCGCGCGCAAGTAGTCCCCTGATATGTCTGACGCGCCGTCCGGCGCCGGCGGCGCAGTGCCGTCCTGCAGGCCGACGCCGTGCCAGAACACCGGCACGCCCGGATCGAAGCGCGCGGGGTCCTGCCCCAGGCAGAAGACCTGCATCAGCGGGTGCTTGAACGGCGGTCCGCCGAACACTCCCCCGCCGGCCAGCACGACCGCGTCGAACCGGCCCGTCCCGGGCCAGCGGCCGTGCGCGTCGATCCACAGCGGTTCAGGGTCCTGCGATCGGCTCCACGGGCAGAAGTGCCGCACGCGCGCGCCCGGCAGCCTTCTGACCAGCTCGGCCTCGGTCACCCGGGCGAGCAGCCGGTCGCCGAGGTTGTCCAGGCTGGCGCCGGCCCACAGCGCCAGCCGGGGGCCGCCCGCCGGACCCGCGGCGTGCGCACCCGTCCCGTGCGCCGCCGTCACGCGCCGCCGCCGGACGCGGCCGCGGCGACCGGGCGCCGCAGCCCGAACTCCGCCCAGCCGCGCCGCTCGGCGTACTCGTTGTACACGCCGCCGCACTGCTCGCGCAGCGCGCAGCCGTCGCACGGCGGCCCGTAGCTGCGGCACTGCTTGTCCATGAACTCGTCGTAGTTGTCGTGCACCTGGCCCTGGTACATCATCCGGATGAACCGGCTGCCGTCCTCGATCGCCAGCCGCTCCCAGGGCGTGACCACGCACAGCGGGAAGCCCTCCAGCGTGATCGTGGCCTGCGACGCCAGCTCGTCGAGCATCGGCAGCAGCGTCTCGCGGGTCTGTTCCACCGACATGCCCTGCAGGTCAAGCGCGAAGTAGCCGCTGCCGACCGGGTGCAGATTCGAGATGTTCACCTGGTCCACGCCCAGGTCCACCGCCAGGCGCACGATGTTGCCCAGCTGGCCCGCGTTCATCTTGGTCATCACGGTGTTGGTGCGCACCGAGATCCCGGCCCGCTTGGCGTTGCGGATGCCCTCGACCGTCTCGTCGAAGCCGCCGGGCGCCTGTGCCAGCAGGTCCTGCACGCCCGCGTCCGCGCCGTGCAGCGAGATGACGAACTTGCGCACGCCGTTCGCGGCCAGCCGCTCCACGAACGCCGGGTCCTTCAGCCGCCGGCCGTTGGTCTGGATCTCCACCCGCGGGTAGCCGAGCATCCTGATCGCGGTGAGCAGGTCGAACAGCCGCGGGTGGATGGTCGGCTCGCCGCCGTGCATGTTGACCGACTCGTAACCGTCGTCGCTGTTCTCGATCAGGAACCGCATCAGGTCGCCGTAGACCACGCTGTCGGTCTTGGCCAGCGGGGAACCCACGACACAGAACCCGCATTTACTGTTGCACAGGTCCGTGACGTGCATGCTCAGCTGCTTCATCGTGGTCACCCCATATCCAGGCCGCACAGCGCGGCCGCGTCGGCGAACACCTGTGCGGTGTCGCGGTGTCGGGCAAGCTGCGCGAGGTACCCGGCGCGCGCGGCGGCCAGCGCGTCGCGCGTCCCGGCGTCGAACAGCACGCGGTTCAGGCCGGAGAGCACCGCGGCCTCGTCGAGCAGTTCGGCGTGCACGATCGTGGACAGGTACGGGTTGTCGGTCACCAGCGGGTCGAGGAAGGTGTGGAATCCGAGCGGCCACATCCGGAACGGATACATCGGCGTCGTCTCGCCGAGCCAGTCGCGCACGAACGGCGACAGGCCGCCGAACTCGCCCTCCAGCTTCGCGATCCCCTCGTCGCCGTCGGCGCCGTGACTGTTCGTCAGGCACATGCCGGGGATGTCCGAGAGCACCGCGCGCGCGAGCGTGGTCGCGCCGACGTTGAGCGTGAGCACCAGGTCCACCGAGCCGAGCAGCACGTTGAAGCGGCTCGGCGAGCAGGACGGGATGGTGTGCACGCGGTCGGCCGGCAGGCCGCGCAGCGCCGGCGGGACGGTGCCGACGATGACGAAGTGCGCCTGTTCGGGCAGCTGGGCGAGGTAGTGGGCGAGCAGTTCGGGGACCTTCGCGGCGATCCGGTCGCCGTTGTCGTCGTCGTACTTGCCCTGCTGCCAGCCGGCCACGGCCAGCAGCACCAGCCGCGCCCCGGGCGGGGCGCCGAAGGTGGTGCGCAGGTGGTTGCGGGTGCGCCGGGTGACCTTCTCGTCGCCCTCCCACAGCCGGAACGGCAGCACCTTCGGGTCGCCGCCGTCGTCCAGATGCGCGACGGGGACCGGCCTCAGGTAGACGGGCAGCTCCAGGATGTGCCGGGAGACGTCGAGGTGCTTGCCGACGAACACGTCGACCTTGAACGGGCTGCGGTCCCACTCCCAGATGTCGATCGGCAGGATCGGCAGCCCGTAGGACTCCACGAACCACGCGTCGAGCCGGAAGCGCTTGGAGAACACGCCGTGGAAGGTGAAGTAGTCGGACAGTACGATCGCGTCCGGGCGGAAGCCGTCGACCACCTCGTCGACCAGCAGCCGGGCCAGCGGGCCCATCGACGCGTCGAGCACCGTGTACGTGAACTCGCTTCCGCGCAGCAGCGTCTCGGACGTGCCGTCGATCACGAAGTGGCTCTGCACGCCGGCCCGCCGCAGCTGCCGCGCCAGGGACATGCCGATCAGCGTCTCGCCGAAGCCCGCGCTGCTCATCGCCATGAACAGGAGTCGCACTGTCACCTCCGGGGTGGGTCGGTCGCCTACGCGGCTGCGTGGGCCACAGGCATCGTGCCGCCGCCTAGGAAGCGGTGGATGCCCAAGAACGTGCCCAGGTCGTCGAACCGGCCGTCCGGGAACTCGACCGCGGTGACCCGCAGCCCCCGCCTGACGGCCAGGTCGAAGTAGTGTCCGAGCACCGGCTCGGCCCCGCCCGCCTCGGGGGTCTCGCGCAGCCCGTCGTGCAGCAGGCGCGCGAAGGCCGGACCCCAGACGGCGGCGCCCCAGGTGTTGGACGCCGGCGGGTCGCGCGGCTTGTCCAGCACCCGAAGGACGCGCCCGCCCCGCAGAACCACCGGCGCGAGCCTGCGCGGCTCGGCGGTCGGGAAAACGGCGAGTGCGAGGTCGGCCCGGTGCTCGGCGTAGTGGCGGCGCAACCGGGCCAGTGCGTCGCGTGGTTCGAAGACCGTGTCCGGCATCGCGAACACGGTGTGCCGGTCCCGCGTCCAGGGGTACGCCAGGTCCAGCGCGTGGGCCAGGCCGCGGGCCTCGCCCTGGTGCAGGTAGGCGAGGTTCACGCCGAAGGCGCGGCCGTCGCCGAAGTAGGTGACCACGTCGAGTTTCCACGGCGCGACCACCACCATCAGCCGGTCGACCCCGGCCGCCGCGATGGACTCGACGGCGTACTCGGCGACGGCGCGCGGCCGCAGGCCGTCGGCGCCCGCGCCGGCGGGCGCTCCGTGCGGCTCGTATACGACCGGAAGCAGTTCCTTGGGATAGCGCAGCGGCGCGAGCCGGGTGCCGTGCCCGCCCGCGGGCAGCAGTCCGATGTACTCGGCCGCGTCGCTCGACGACGCGGACCGGTCAGCGGGCCGCAACGGACACCTCCGCCGCCGAGTCAGCCGCCTGATCGGCAGCCCCCTGGCCGTCGAGCGGCTGATCACCGCCGGCCTGCTCGCCGAACCGCTGCGACCGCAGCGCGTCGATCAGCTCGCGCTGGAACGGGTCGTCCGTCAGCTCCTTGAGCCGTTCGCGACCGTCCTTGGATCGCAGCACCTTGTAACACAGGTCGCAGCCGTTGGTGAAGGTCCGCTCGCCGAAGCGCTCGCGCAGCCGCGCCGAGTCGGCCAGCATCCGCGCCACCCCCTGCGGTCCGTAGACGCGCAGGAACTGGTACTCGTAGTCGGCGCGCGAGTCGACCATGATCTGCTCGAAGCCCTTCTCGCGCAGATTGCCCAGGTAGTAGACCAGGTCGTTGAGGCGCACGTACGAGCCGGCCTTGCCGATGTGGCAGGCGGACAGGTCGCCGTTCGGGTTGATCAGCGGGGTCTGCAGGTAGCAGGTGTGCGAGAAGTTGCCCGGCGCGGGCGCCAGGCCGTCCTGCTTCGCGGTGTTGATGAACGGCGTCGGGATCACCCGGTCGACGTGGAACATCACCCGGCCCTCGTACTTGCGGTACAGGGCCTTGATGTGCTCCTCTTCCCAGTCCTGCGCGATCGTGATGGTCAGCGAGATCTCCGGGATCTGCCGGGCGAGGGCGCCCTCGATCACGTTGACCACGTACTCGGCCGGCACGCGTTCCTGGTGGTAGATGTCCGTGCTCAGATACAGCCTGGTCAGGCCGGGCAGCTGGCCGAGCATCGTGTCGACCGCCTCGCGGCTCTTGCCCCAGAAGCTGCTGGTGAACACGGAGATGCGCGGGCGCGGCGAGTAGGCGGCGGCCGCGCGCACGCCCGCCTTGAGCAGCTTGAAGCGCTGGAACGGCTCGCCGCCGGTGAAGATGATCTCCGGGATGCCGTAGCCGCAGGCCTGGGCGACCCAGGCGGAGATCTCCCGCTCCTCGGGCTGCCGTTCGCGTACGGCGCCGGTGAAGCCGCAGTGCCTGCACCCGACGGTGCAGACTTCGGTCACGCTGACCAGAATCGAGGTGAATTCCACTTCGCATCCCTACGACGTCGGGGCTGGGACCGATTTGCCGCGGCGAGAACCGGGCCGTACGCGAGCCACGACCTAGCGGCTCACAGCGATCGCCGGTTTAGTAGTAACCGGTGCCGCCGCCCTGCACCGGGGCCAAGTGCGCCTCGACGGCGGGCTGGAGCAGGCCGGCGCCGGCCAGGTCGCGGATCTTCGCCACCTGGTCGTCGGTCAGGCCGTACTCGCCGGCGACGGACTCGGGCTCGGTCAGCAGCCGGCTGGCGAACGCCTCGTCGCTGGCCGCCCGCGCCACCAGGTCCTTGAGACCGGGGGTCTGCGCTGTCATCTGTCCTCCTTCTGGGTATCGCGTTCGGGTTCCGACGCTTCTCACTGTGCCGGGCGCCGGTCCGTGCCGCGTCAGCCAAACCGGCCTATTCGAGCATTTATACAAGGCCGATGCCGCTAGCGCGCGGCGGCCTACCGTGTCAGCCCTCTGTGACCTGCCCACTCGCCGCCGCACGCGCGATCAGGGCGGCGCGCGAGCGGACGCCGAGCCTGCGGAAGATCTGCGTCAGGTGCGCCTCGACGGTCTTGGCGGACAGGAACAGCTCAGCGGCCACCTCCTGGTTCGACTTGCCGAGACAGACCAGCCGCACGATCTGCCTCTCGCGCGCGGAGATCGCCCCGTCGCCAGGCTCGGCCCGGCGTGAGCGGGCCGCGCCGATGCGGCGCTGGACGTCGGCCGCACGCCGATACACATACCGGGCGCCACACGCGTCGGCGCGGCCTTTCGCCCATCCCGCCTCGGTGGACGCGTCGTCCAGGCGCCGCAACGTGACGAGCTTCTGCGCGAGCAGCAGCCGCGCCTGGCACTCCATCAGGACCAGCCCGGCGTCGGCGAAACCGGCCGCCGCGTCGCCGAGCGTCCGCGCGGCCTGCTGCGGATCGGACGTACCGACCGCGCTCGCCATCAGCGCGTACGCCTGCTGCCCGGGCAGGCCGAGCCGGCCGGCCGCGTCACGTGCGCGCTCGGTCCACGCGGCGGCCTCGGCGCTCTGGCCGAGTGCGCTGGAGGCCATCGAGGCGAGGCTGTGCAGCATCGGCGTCACGCACGACAGTGGACCGCGCTCCGTGTCGCGCTCGCCTATCGACCGGATGAGCTCGACGCACTCGGCCGGCCTGCCCTGGCCGAAGCGGATCAGGGCCAGGATTCCGGCCGCGCCCGCGCGCAGGCGGCCGTGCCCCGCGATCTCACCCATCGCGCGCTCGGCGGTGATCGCGGCGGCGTCGGGTCCGTCGAGGAACACCGCGGCCCAGGCGCGCAACGCGAGCGCGAAGCCGGACAGGTCATCGTGCCCTGACGCACCGCCGGGCACGGCCGCCGACTCGGCGCAGCGGACGGCGTCGCGCAGGTGCCCGGTCGTGATCGCGCTGTACGCGTGGCCGAGCAGCAGATACGGCGTCAGCAGCCTGTGTCCCGCGCGACGCCCGACGCGCAGGCCACGCGCGAAGTGCCGCCGCGCCGACTCGCCGCGTTCGCCGAGCGCTTCGGCCCACGCGAGATGCGCGAGCGAATCGAGGTCGTCCGCCAGCGCGCTGTCGCTCAGCGCGTCGATCGCCAACGCGCCGGATTCGGTGTGCCGGCCCAGCTCGGATGTGTCACCGGCGTACGCGGCGACCAGCGCCAGCGTGCTCGACACGGCGAGAGCTGATTCGGTGCACGCGTCGAGCACCGCGCGTGAGTCGGCAACCTGACGCTGCGCCAGCAGTACCCGCGCCAGCCCGACCCGGAGCGGATCGGCCGCCCCAACCGGTGTCGTCGACCCCGGCATCGAGCAGAGTTCTGCTTCAAGTACCATCCGCGCCGTCGAAGCGTCGCCGAGGCCACGCTCCAACAGCGCGTGGAAGGCGACTGCCGCGACCCGCCGCGTCCCCTGATCCCCTCGCAGCGCCTCAATCAGCTCGGCCGACGCCGCACGACACGCCTCCCACTGGCCGGTCGCGGCCAGCACACGCAGCAGCGCGCCGAGCACGCCGCACCGCAACGACCGGCTCGCATGACCGGCGTCGGCGTCCCCGGCCGTCAGCAGCCGGGACGCCGCGCGCAGCCAGGCC
>JBOHCW010000314.1:0-8327 GCA_050725375.1 Actinocrinis sp.
TCTTGCCGGTGCCGGGCCCGGCCAGCGGCGCGCCCGCGCCCGGCGCGGCCACCGTCACCGCGGCGGCCGTGGTCGCGCCCCGGCTCACCGCGCCGTCAGTTCCGGCGCCGTCAGTTCCGGCGCTGTCCGCCGCGGCACTGCTCGTCTCAGCCATGCGTCGTCTTTCGTCCTCGCCTCGAAGCCTGTCCGCCCGCCCGCCGGGTCAGCCGACCGCGCCTTCCATCTGCATCTCGATCAGCCGGTTCAGTTCGAGCGCGTACTCCATCGGCAGCTCGCGCGCGATCGGCTCGACGAAGCCGCGCACGATCGTCGCCATCGCCTCGTCCTCGGTCAGGCCCCGGCTCATCAGGTAGAACAGCTGGTCGTCGGAGACCTTGGAGACCGTGGCCTCGTGGCCCATCTGCACGTCGTCCTCGCGCACGTCCACGTACGGGTACGTGTCCGAGCGGCTGATCGTGTCGACCAGCAGGGCGTCGCACTTCACGTTCGACTTGCTGTGGTGCGCGCCGTCCTGGATCTGCACCAGGCCCCGGTACGAGGTGCGCCCGCCGCCGCGCGCCACCGACTTGGAGATGATCGTCGAGGACGTGTACGGCGCGGCGTGCACCATCTTCGAGCCCGCGTCCTGGTGCTGGCCCTCGCCGGCGAACGCGATCGAGAGGGTCTCGCCCTTGGCGTGCTCGCCGAGCAGCCAGACCGCCGGGTACTTCATGGTGACCTTCGAGCCGATGTTGCCGTCGATCCACTCCATGGTCGCGCCCGCCTGCGCCGCGGCGCGCTTGGTGACCAGGTTGTAGACGTTGTTCGACCAGTTCTGGATGGTGGTGTACCGAACGCGCGCGTTCTTCTTCACCACGATCTCGACGACGGCCGAGTGCAGCGAGTCCGAGCTGTAGATCGGCGCGGTGCAGCCCTCGACGTAGTGCACGTACGAGTCCTCGTCGGCGATGATCAGCGTGCGCTCGAACTGGCCCATGTTCTCGGTGTTGATCCGGAAGTAGGCCTGCAGCGGGATCTCCACGTGCACGCCCGGCGGCACGTAGACGAAGGACCCGCCGGACCACCCCGCGGTGTTGAGCGAGGCGAACTTGTTGTCGCCGCTCGGGATCACCGTGCCGAAGTACTCGCGGAACAGCTCGGGCTGCTCCCTGAGCGCGGTGTCGGTGTCCAGGAACAGCACGCCCTTCTCCTCCAGGTCCTCGCGGATCTGGTGGTACACCACTTCGCTCTCGTACTGCGCGGCGACGCCCGCGATCAGCCGGTTCTTCTCCGCTTCCGGGATGCCCAGCTTGTCGTAGGTGTTCTTGATGTCGGCGGGCAGCTCGTCCCAGGATGTGGCCTGCTTCTCGGTGGAGCGCACGAAGTACTTGATGTTGTCGAAGTCGATGCCCGACAGGTCCGCGCCCCAGGTCGGCATCGGCTTGCGGCCGAACAGCCGCAGCGCCTTGAGCCGGGTCTGCAGCATCCACTCCGGCTCGTTCTTCAGGGCCGAGATCTCGCGTACGACGGCCTCGTTCAGGCCCCGCTTGGCCGTGGCCCCGGCGACGTCCGGGTCGGCCCAGCCGAACTCGTACTTGCCCAGGCCCTCGAGCTCGGGATGCGTAGTCGTCATGCTCAGGCTCCTTCGGACTGCTGTGCGTTGGTGGTGAAGTCGGTATGCGCCGCGCGGTCTGTGCCCGCGGCCGTCTCGGTGTCTGCCTCGGTGTCTTCTGTGTCCTCGAAGTCCGCGTCGGCCGCCGCGGCCCGGCCCGCCGACACCGCGGCGGTCGAGATGAACCCCGGGATGAACGTGGTGCACACCCCGTCCCCGTGCGCGATCGTCGCCAGCCGCTGCACGTGCGTGCCGAGCAGTTCGGCGAACACCTGCGTCTCGGCCTCGCACAGCTGCGGGAACTCCTCGGCGACGTGCTGCACCGGGCAGTGGTGCTGGCACACCTGCGCGCCCTGGATCGGGCTCTTGGCGGAATCCTGGACGGCCACCGCCGCGGTCGAGCGGGTCGAGGCGGCGTAGCCGTCCGCGGTCAGCACCTCGGCCAGCACGCGCGGCCGGTCGCCCGGATCGGCGGCGGCCAGCGTCGCGCGATAGCGTTCGGCCAGGCCGGTGAAGCGGCGGCGGGCGAACGCGTCGACCGCGGCGTCTCCGCCGTTCTGCGCGATGAACCGCAGTGCGTCGATCGCCATGTCGTCGTAGGTGTGGTGGAAGACGGAGCGCCCGTCGCCGGTCAACGCGAAGACCTTCGCGGGACGGCCGCGGCCGCGGTGCCCGTAGACCCGCTGCTCGCGAGCCTCGACCAGGCCCTCGGCCAACAGCGCGTCGAGGTGGCGGCGCACGCCTGCGGGGGTGAGCCCCAGCCGGGCCGCCAGGTCGGCGGCGGTGCTCGGGCCGTTGGCCAGGATCAGCCGGGCCACCCGGTTGCGGGTGCCGACCTTGTCCTCGACCACGGCGTCCGGGGCGAGTGCGGGCAGGTCGCTACAGGCGGACTCGTCCGCCTGTGCCTGCTCGCTGCGCACGCCCACGGTTTTCACAACACCATTGTGGCCTTATTCGTTCCCAGGCCACAACTAAGGTCTGCCTTACTTTAGTCACCCGTCACGGGTGGAGAGCCGCTGCGGGCGTGTGAGCCTGCGCACGCCACCCGCGGAAAGCCCGCGCGGGCACGGACCGTAAACTCCCCTCATGCACGCAGCGCGACTATCGGGCGCTACCCCCGCCGTCGAGATCACCGGCCTGGTGAAGCGATACGGCGCCAAGACTGCTGTCGACGGCCTCGACCTGAGCGTCGATCCCGGTTCGCTGACCGCCGTCCTCGGCCCGAACGGCGCGGGCAAGACCTCCACCATCGAGTGCTGCGAGGGGTATCGCCGGCCCGACGGCGGGACGGTGCGCGTGCTGGGCCTGGACCCGTTCGCCGACGCGAAGAGCCTGCGCCCCCGCGTCGGCGTGATGCTCCAGTCCGGCGGCATCTACCAGGCGGTGCGCGCGATGGAGATGCTGCGGCACATCGCCTCGCTTTACGCGAACCCGCTCGACGTGAACGCGCTGGCCGAACAGCTCGGCCTCGACTCGTGCGGCCGGACCCCGTTCCGCCGGCTGTCCGGCGGCCAGCAGCAGCGACTCTCGCTCGCGCTCGCCGTCGTCGGCCGCCCCGAGCTGGTGTTCCTCGACGAGCCGACCGCGGGCCTGGACGTGCAGGCCCGGCACGCGACCTGGGAGCTGATCGAGCAGCTGCGCGCCGACGGCGTGACCATCGTGCTGACCACGCACCTGCTCGACGAGGCCGAGCGCCTGGCCGACAAGGTCGCGATCGTCGACGCCGGCCGGGTCATCGCGTACGACACGCCGCAGCGCCTCGCCGACGCGAGCGGGGAGCAGGACTCGATCCGCTTCGACGCCCCCTCGGGCCTGGACCTGACCGCCCTGTCGATCGCGGTCGCCCCGAACTGCAAGGCCGGTGAACCCGCGCCCGGCACCTACCGTGTCGAGGGCGACGTCACTCCGGACACCCTCGCCGCCACGACCGCCTGGTGCGCGAGTCTCGGCATCATGCCGCGCAATCTCGCGATCGAGCAGCGCAGCCTCGAAGACGTGTTCCTCGACCTGACCGGGAGGGGCCTGCGGTGACCGCGCCCGCCACCGAACACGCCGCGCAAGGTCCGGGCCCCGCCCCGACGGCGGCCCCGTCCCTCTCCCCTCCCGGCTCGTTCGCGCCCGATCCGCGTCCGGCGTCGGCGGCCCGGATGGTCCTCGCCCAGGCCCGCCTCGAAACCAGGCTCCTGCTGCGCAACGGCGAACAGCTCCTGCTCGCGATCGTCATTCCGGCCCTGATGCTCATCGTGTTCGCCGCCGAGCCGATCGAGACGGTCGCCGGCAACCGGATCGACTACTTCGCGCCCGGCGTCATCGGCGCCGCGGTGCTGTCCACGGCGTTCACCAGCCAGGCGATCGCGACCGGCTTCGAGCGGCGCTACGGCGTGCTCAAGCGGCTGGGGGCCAGCCCGCTGCCGCGCTGGGGCCTGATGGCGGGCAAGTCGCTGTCCATCCTGGCCGTCGAGTGCGTCCAGCTCGTCCTGCTGATCGCCATCGCGCTGATCATGGGCTGGTCCCCGCACGGCGACCCGTTCGCGGTCCTGCTGCTGCTCGCCCTCGGCACCGCGAGCTTCAGCGGCCTGTCGCTGCTGCTGGCCGGCTCGCTGCGCGCGGAGGCGACCCTCGCCGTCGCCAACTTCGTCTTCCTGGTCTTCCTGGCGATCGGCGGCGTGGTCGTGCCGCTGGACAAGTTCGGCCACGGCGCGCAGACGGCGCTGCAGTACCTGCCGATCGGTGCGCTGACCGAGGGACTGCGCGACGTGCTCCAGCACGGCGGCGCGCCGTGGACGCCGGTCGGCGTGCTGGCCGGGTGGACCGTGGTGGCGATCGCCGCCGCGGCCAAGACCTTCAAGTGGGAGTGAGCGACGCGATGGCCGAGACGACAGCACGCGTCCCAAGCCTCGATACGCCGGTCGACGAGACGGGGCCGTCGAGCGCGCGCTCGTGGCGCGTCATCCTCCAGCGCCCCACCGAGCGCGTGGTCCGGCTCGCCTGCCTCAGTGCCCTGATCGCCAACACCCTGATCGTGATCACCGGCGGCGCGGTGCGCCTGACCAACTCCGGCCTCGGCTGCCCCACCTGGCCGGAGTGCACGGCCGGCTCGCTCGTCCCCGTGCCGTCGCTGGGCTACCACGGTGTGATCGAGTTCTCCAACCGGCTACTGACCTACGCCGTCACCGCCGCCGTCGCCGCCGCTATCCTCGCCACGATGCGCCAGCGCCCCCGCCGCCGCGCCCTGACCGCATCGTCCTGGGCCCTGTTCGCCGGCGTCGTCGCCCAGGCGATCATCGGCGGCATCTCGGTGCGCACGCACCTGGCCCCCGGCTGGGTCGCGTTCCACTTCAGCTTCTCCATGGGCATGATCGCGGTCAGCTGGGTGCTGTGGACCCGCAGCCGCGAAGGCGACGCGGAGCCGACGCTCCTGGTCCGCAGAGAACTCACCTGGCTCGCCACCACCCTCACCGCCGCCGCCGGCGCGGTGGTGGTGGCCGGCACCCTGGTGACGGGCACCGGCCCGCACGCCGGCGCCGAAGACGCCGCCCGCCGCCTGGGCTTCAACCCGGTCGACATCACCCAGGCCCACGCCGACCTGGTGTTCATCGTCGTCGGTCTGACCATCGCCCTCTGGTTCGCCCTCAAAGCCACCGACGCCCCCAAGCGCACCATCGCCGCGACCAGGGACCTGTTTTTCATCTTGGTCGCCCAAGCCGCCATCGGCTACACGCAGTACTTCACCGGCCTACCGGCCTGGCTGGTCCTGCTGCACATGACCGGCGCCTGCCTCACCTGGATCGCCACCTGGCGCATCCTCACCTCCATGCGCGTGCGCCACGAGGTCCCCGCCCCCGCTACCGCTACCACCGCTGGCTGACCCACTGACTGACCGGGCTGCGGCCCTGTCTGTCGTCCTCGCCATGCATGTGGAGGACTCCCGGACACATCAGATCCCGGGAACGCTCCCGCAATGATTGCGTCTTCTCTATCGCCCTCGACAGACTTGTCGCAACGTATTCTCTGTGCAACACTGCTGTTGCGTCTTATCTATCGATCGCGCTAGATAAGTCGCAACACGGAGGCGAGGATGGAACCGCTCTCGACTGGCCAGGCTGCATCGATCCTGGGCGTCAATGGGCCGCGAGTGCGGCAGCTACTCATGGACGGGCTCATTCAGGGGAAGCTCATCGGTGGGCGATGGCTGGTTGACGGCGATAGTGTGCGTGACCGACTGGGACGTGGATCGCGCGTTGGACGGCCTTTGTCGCCTCGGAACGCGTGGGGCATGCTCGCAGTACTCAACGGCCATCCGCCCGTCTGGTTGTCCTCACCGGAGAGATCACGGCTCCGCAGTCGGCTGCGCGGCCTCCTCGGCGATAGACGATCGCTGGGCGCACGCGTTGAAGGGCTTGTGTCAGCACGAGCCGAGGCCAGCCGTTATCGCATCCATCCGGGGTTGCTCCCGGCGCTCATGAACAAGCGCGAGGTGATTCTGGGCGGCGTCAGCGCGGCACCGCATGTGGGCGCTGATTATTTGGCGCCCAATCGAGCGGATCTCTACGTTCGCCCGAACATGGCCGAACTGCTGGCGGCCGAGTTCGGTATGACCCTGGATCCACGGGGTGGCAATGTACTGATCCGTATTCCGCCGACGGAGGCGTGGTCCTTCCTGGAATCGGCATCGTCATCGGATCAGCTGATCCGTTACGCGCCGCCTGCTGTGGTCGCCGCAGACCTTCTCGACATCCACCAGGACCGGGCCCGGTCAGCGGCGGACAGACTCCTGGACCGCCTCGCGGCAGACGTACATCGGGACCTGGAGAAGCAGCGATGATGGACGAAGCACCGCGCGTCCGGCTGGCGTCCGACATCCTCACCGGTCCGCTTGTGCAGCTGTTGGGCGTCCTTTTGGATCTGTCGGAACGTCTGACCGACGCGTGGTTGCCCATCGGTGGCCAGATTGGTTGACGTGTTGGCACCGGACAGCCTCGGCCGCGAGCGGATCTGACGACTACGCCACCCGGTCGCACCATCGAGGTACCCGGCGGTCGTCAAGCCATAAGGCGAACGGAGACGGTTCGCGTCGTTTCCTTTCACCGCCTGCGCGATAGTCCGCGCGTTTGCCGCTGCCGACGGCAGCGCGTTACCCGCCGGGGGATGCGAGGAACAGGCGGGCGTCGCCGGTGACGGTGACGCCCGCGTCGGCGGCGGACAGGAAGCAGGACCGGCCGCGCCGCAGGGCCACAGTCGCGCCGGCGGCGGACGTGACAGTGACCTCGCCCTCGACGCACAGCAGGATGCGGGGCTGGCCGTCGGAGAGCACGCGCACGGGCCCGGCGGCGCGGGTGGCGGTCAGGCGGCGGAGTTTGAACTCGGGGACGGGGGTGTCGAACTCCTCGACGCCGGCGGTGACCTGGCGCGCCGTCAGGATCGGGACCGCGACCTCGGGGTCCAGGACGCGGACGAGTTCGGGGACGTCGATGTGCTTGGGCGTGAGGCCCGCGCGGATGACGTTGTCCGAGTTCGCCATCAGCTCCACGCCGGTGCCGCGGATGTACGCGTGGACACCGCCGGCGCCCATGAAAAGGGCCTGGCCCGGCTGGACCACGGCGTGGTTCATCAGCAACGAGCAGACCAGCCCGATGTCGCCGGGGTGGTCCTCGGACATGCGCACGACGGCGGCGTAGGCGGCGTTGAAGCCATCCTCACCGCCCGCGGTATCGGCTTGGTGCTTCGAGTTTGCCGCCGCCGCCGCGACGACGTCGGCGACGAGCCCTGCCCGCTCGTGCGCGGGCCAGCTGAGGAGGGCGGCGAGCGCACGGGCGACCGTCGCGGGTTTCGGGGTCGCGCGCAGGTCGGCGGCGAGGTTGTGCAGCGCGTGGACGCCCAGGCGTTCCAGAGCGTCCGCGGCCTCTCGGGCGGGGCGTAGGCCGGCGAGGACTTCGAACGGCGTGAGGGCGCACAGGACCTCGGGCTTCGGCCAGTCGTCGACGTACACGCGCTCGCGCGCGTCGCGGGGTACGGCGCGCGCTTCTTCGCGCGCGAAACCGGCCTCGGCCTGGGCGCGGTCGGGATGCAGCTGGATGGACAGCGCCTTCTGGGCCGCCAAGACCTTCAGCAGGAACGGCAGCCGGCCGCCGAAGCGCGCCGCGGTGGCCTCGCCGAGTTCGACGCCGGGGGCGTTCCCGATCACCGCGTCGAGGGTCGTGTCGACGCCGTCGCGGGTGAGATGGGACGGCGCGGTCGGGTGCGCGCCCGTCCACAGCTCGGCCTGCGGCGCGCCGTCGGGGTTGTCGACGCCGAGCAGCTGCGGGATCGCGGTCGGCGATCCCCACGCGTAGGGCTGGACGGTGTTGCGCAGCAGATCCACGGCCGTGGCCTCTCAGAGGGCGGTCGGCCCCGTTCCGGTGAGTTTGTCAGGTCACAGATATGGACGGGGACCGACGCGTGTCGGCCCTCGCGGCGCGATCTAGTGCAGCAGCGGGTCGATCGCGGCGCAGACGAACAGCAGCGCGAGATAGGTGTTGGAGAAGTGGAACATCCGCATCGGCTTGAGGGCCGTGCCCGTCACACCCTTGCGGGCCGCCCAGTGCAGGCGGTGCGCCTCGACCAGGAACACGGCACCCAGGACGATCGCGCCGACCGCGTAGACCACGCCGGTGTGCGCCACCGGCCACAGAAGCAGGGAGCACACGACCGTGGCCCAGGTGTACAGCATCATCTGCCAGGTCACGTGGCGCTCGGT
>JBOHCW010000315.1:0-3544 GCA_050725375.1 Actinocrinis sp.
GACGTGCCGGGCAACGCCGAACTGCTGCGCGGCGTCGGTGTCCTGGCCGCGCCCGAGCCCGCCGCGCTCGCCGCCGCCATCGACTCGATCGCCGCCGAGCCGAGGCTGCGCGCGCAGGTCGCCGAACGGTGCGCCGAGGCCGCGCGGCACTACTCCTGGGACGCGGTGGTGTCCCGGATAGAGGCCGTCTACTCCGAGGTGTACACATGACCCCGGAGGATCTCAAGGGTCTGACTCCGGACGACCTGGACGGCCTGCGTGGCGAGGAGGTGCTCGCCGCGGCGCGCGCCGTCCGCTTCCTGGGTGCACGGCGGTTCGTGCTGATCGGCACGGTGCTGGCCTGCCTGGTGGAGTTCTTCGCCCCGTCCGGGCGCTGGCTCGCCGACGGCGCCGGCCTGTGGCTCGTCCTCGGCGCGCCGGTCGCGATCTGGTACGGCACCGCCGCCCGCGTCGTGTCCAGCCGGGAGGCCGCGGCGCTCGTCGCGCTGGGTTTCGCCCTGATCGGCGACATGGTGCAGTTGCTCCTGCTGAACACACTTCTTCCGATGGCGGGCGATCTGCACCCGCTGTCCCGTGTGCCCATCACCGCGACGCTCACGGGGTGCGTGATCGTGTTGGGGGCGGCGCTGCCCGAGGCTGACGGGGAACGGTTCGCCGCGCCCTGGCGAATCAGTCGCCGGGAACTGTCGTGGGTCGGCGGCGCGGGCGCACTGTGCCTTCTGCTGTCCGTGGCGGGGCCGGTCAGGATCAACAACGGGTTCAGCAGCGCAGTGAGCATTGTCGCCATGACCGGCGTGACCGCGCTGCTGGTCGCGCTGCTCGCGCGCGCGAAACTCTCCCTCGGCGCGGTGGAGTTGGGCATCTACTGCGCGGCGCTCTCGTTGCTGCTGCTGACCTCGCTGCGTGGCTGGGCGATCACGGGGCACGACATCCAGAGTGAGTACGACTACTTCGAACTGACCCTCGGCGGCGAGCGCTGGGACGTCCACACCTACTCGAATGCCTACAACGCCTGTCTGAGCATCACGATCCTGCCGGTCGCCCTGCGCAAGCTGACGGACCTCTCCGCCATCTACATCTTCAAGGCGCTGCTTCCAGTGCTGTTCGCCGCCACGCCGGTGATGGTGTTCCGCGCCGTGCGCAACGTGGCGCCGCACTCAGTTTCGGTCCTGTCGGCGATTTTCTTCATCATGTTCCCCACCTTCTACTCCGACATGCCCTACATGGGACGGCAGGAGGTGGCGTTCGTACTTGTGGGCTGCGCGACGCTCGTGCTGACCGAACGCGGCTGGCGGTTGCGCGACCGCAGGATCGCCTTCGTGGTGCTGACGGCCGGAACCGTGCTGGCACACTATTCGACCTCTTACATCGTCGTCCTGGTCCTCGGCGGCGCCGTCGGCGTCGACCTGGTCTGGAGGTTGGGCAGCGCCGTGCGGGGGCGGGCACGGAGGTCCGGTACCCGCGGCGCTCGCGCGCGCCGGGTATCCGGGCTCGCCGGTGAGCGAAGTTTCATCGCCTGGTGGATGGTGCCGCTCATCGCGGTGCTCGCCTACTTGTGGGCCGGCCCGGCGACCGGCACCGGCGGGCAGTTCAAGACGACGTTGACGAACGCCGTCTCGCAGCTCGAAGGGAAGAGCACGGCCCAGTCCGGATCCTCCGCCTCCTACAGCCTGTTCGGCGGACCGACGCAGTCGGACGCGCAGCGGATGAAGGACTATCGGGCGCAGACGATCACTCAGACCGCCGCGACCAGGGCTACCGGCAACTATCTGCCGCTGCCCGTCGCCAACCGCTACGCCACGCCGGCGGTGAGTCCGGCGGTGCTGCCGCTCACCTCCGTCGGCCACTTCCTGCAATCCCTCGGCATCGGGGTCAGGGGCGTCAACAGCCTCCTGCGCTCGGGTATCGCGGCCCTGATGCAGGTGCTCATCCTGGTCGGGCTGCTGGCCGTCTGGCTGCGCCGGAGGCGCAGCTTCGAGCCGCTGCGCGACCAGGTCGTGCTGACCGCCGGGGCGCTGGGCATGCTCGCCGTGCTCACGGTCGTGCCCCAGCTGTCCATCGACTACAGCGTGCTGCGCGGGTTCCAACAGGGTCTGTTCTTCTTCTCGCCCTTCATGGCCGCCGGCCTGCTGTGGCTGGTGAGTTGGGCGCGCAGCCGCGCGGGGGTCGCGCTGTGCGCGGCGGTGGCGGCCCTGCTGATCGACCTGTCGGGTGTGGTGCCGCGCGTCACCGGCGGCTATTCGGCCCAGCTGTCCCTCAGCGACTCAGGGCAGTACTACGACCTCTACGATCCGGCGCCCGCGGAACAGACGGCGGCCCGCTGGCTCGAAGCGCACCTGGAGCGGACCTCTCCCGACCCGAGGAAGGTACTGGTGCAGACCGACGCCTTCACGTTCAAGCGTGAGCAGACCATCTTGATCGGCAACGTGAACGGCACGATCTATCCCACTCAGTTGAACATGTTCGCGTACCTCATGCTCGGTGCCACCACGGTGCGCAGCGGACAGGTCACCACCTCGTACAACGGGAACCTGGTGACCTACTCCTACCCCTTGGTGCTGCTGAACGCGTCGTACAACGAGATTTACGCCAGCGACGGTTCGGAGATCTTCCAGTGAGACGACGCGGCACGGGGACGGCGCCGAAGACCGCGGCCGGTGCGCTGCGGGTCCTGTTGGTGTGCCACTACTACCCGCCGCACGTCGGCGGGATCGAGAACGTGGTGCGTGACGAGGCCGTCCGGCTCGCGGAACTCGGCCACCAGGTGACGGTGCTGACGACCGGGGAGCGCACGAGCGTCGTCGACGAGATCGACGATGACGGCAACCGGGTGAGCGTCGTGCGCATCGCGGCGTGGAACGTGGCCGAGCGGCGTGCCGGCGTGCCGTTCCCGATCCC
This sequence comes from Actinocrinis sp., assembly GCA_050725375.1. Classification (GTDB taxonomy): domain Bacteria; phylum Actinomycetota; class Actinomycetes; order Streptomycetales; family Catenulisporaceae; genus Actinocrinis. The sequence goes on from JBOHCW010000315.1 coordinate 2,899, forward strand.
CTCGCCGCGGCTCTTGTCCAGCGCGCTGAGCTGGGCCCGACGGGCGGACGTCGTGCACGTACACGACTGCTTCTACCTGACCTCGTGGGCCGCCGCATTCGCGTCGGCGCTCGTTCGCGTGCCGCTCGTGCTGACCCAGCACGTGGCGGTGGTCGACCACCCGTCAAGCGTTGTGACGGCGGCCCAGAAGCTGGTGTACGGCACGGTGGGACGCGCCCTGCTGCGCCGTGCCGCCACGGTCTTCACCATCAACGAGTACATCGCGCGCTTCGTCGGCACCCTCGGCGCCGCGTCCGCGAAGGTGGTCGTCCTGGGCAACGGCGTCGACGGGCAGCTGTTCAGGCCGCCGTCCGGCGAGTCGGAGCGCTTACGGCTCAGGGCGCGGTTCGGCCTGCCCGAGGGCCGGATCCTGGCCCTGTTCGTCGGGCGGCTCGTGCCGAAGAAGGGGATCGATCTCGTGCTGGAGGCGGCTGACGAGGCCTTCGATCTCGTCGTGGTCGGCTCCGGCGCCGCCGGAGCGCTGCGGGGCCGCGAGCGCGTCCATTTCCTGGGCGGGCAGCCGACGCGGACGGTGGCCGAGATCTACCGCGCCTGCGATCTGTTCGTGCTGCCGGCGGCCGGGGAGGTGTTCCCGCTGGTGGTGAAG
>JBOHCW010000316.1:0-6429 GCA_050725375.1 Actinocrinis sp.
TGATGAAACCGATCGCGCCGGTCACGAAGTTCGAGTCAACGTTCGCGGCCTGCTGCTCCAGCCACGACGGCGGACTGGGCATGTTGGTACGCGCCCAACTGAGCGCGCTCGCCGTGTTAGTGACCGCCGTGCTGGTGTTCGAAGCGTTCACCGCATGCGTCTGCATCTTGTTCACGACAGCCTGCGACTGCTGGAAATACGCGTCAGCCGCCGCGCCCTGCCACTGCGACTGAATCGCCGACAGATTCGACTGCAACTCCATCGTGGCCCCGTCGAGCGCCTCGGAGTGCGACTGCCAGGCCATCGCGGAGCTGTTCATCGCACCCGGATCACCCGACTGCGCGTAGTTGTACAGCGTCTGGTGGTCCATGTTGGTGTAATCGCTCACGACTACTGTCCCCCTCCGCTACGCCGCGCCCGCCGACGTGTTGCCGCTACCTGTCGTACTCGTTGTCGTGGTGCCGGTCCCCGGATTCGTCGTCGTACCCGAGCCCGTCGTCGTACCCGTATCGACCGTCGTCGTACCCGGACCGACCGTCGGCGTGTTCAACGGCATCGAATACGTCGAACCGGTCGTCTTCTGCGCATACACCGTCGTACCGGACGTGCCCCCGGCCGGCAGCGGCGCGTCGCCGTACTGCTGCAGGATCGAGTTGAACTTCGCGGTGATGTCCTGCTCGGTCTGCTGGTACTTCGCGGCGTTGGTGCCGACGACCGAGATCATCGTATTGACAAGCTGGGTGACCTCGTTGAACGCGTTGACCAAGTCCTGCTTGGTCTGCTCGTACGTGGTCGAGAACTCCTGCGCCTCGGGGAAGTCCCCGAAGGTGCTGGTCCCGTCGCTCATCGTCATCACGCTCTGGTCCTGCTCAAGGCTGTCCAGGATCGCGGTGAGCTTCTTCTGGAAATCCTCCAGGGACTCGATTTGTACCGCATACATCGAGCTCCCGCCGCCATCGGCTACCAGCACGGCATCACCCCGCTTCCCGTTCGCCGCCGCCCGCGCGCTGCGCTCGTCGTGCCGCAGAAAATAGTGTCTCAGGACACTCTAGCGAAAAACGGCGCCGCGCAGGAGACCGCGCGACGCCGTTGACGACGTCTCAGAAGCACACAGCGGCCGGTCAGGCGCTCGTCAGGCGCCCATCGCGTGCACGCCGCCGTCGACGTGGACGATCTCGCCGGTCGTCTTCGGGAACCAATCGGACAGCAGGGCGATGACCCCTCGGGCAGCCGGCTCCGGATCCGTCATGTCCCAGCCGATCGGGGCGCGGGTACCCCACACCCCGTCGAAGGCCTCGAACCCGGGGATCGAGTTCGCCGCCATCGTCTTGACCGGGCCGGCTGAGATCAGGTTGCTGCGGACGCCGCGCGGGCCCATCTCGCGGGCCAGATACCGGCTGGTCGACTCCAGCGCCGCCTTCGCCACGCCCATCCAGTCGTAGCCGGGCCAGGTGACCTGCGCGTCGAAGTCCATGCCGACGATCGAGCCGCCACCGTCGCCGAACAGCGGCGCCACGGCCATCGCCAGCGACTTGTACGAGAACGCCGACACGTGCACCGCCGTGGCCACCGACTCCCACGGGGTGTTGAGGAAGTTGCCGCCCAGCGCGTCGCTCGGGCCGAACGCGATCGAGTGCACCACGCCGTCCAGGCCGTCCACGTGCTCGCGCACCCGCTCCGGCAGCGCTTCGAGGTGCTCGGCGTTGGTGACGTCGAGTTCGATGACCGGCGCCGGCTTCGGCAGCCGCGCGGCGATCCGGTTGACCAGCGACAGGCGCCCGAACCCGGTCAGCACGACCTCGGCGCCCTCCTGCTGCGCCAGGCGCGCGACGCTGAACGCGATCGACGCGTCGGTGATCACTCCGGTGACGAGGACGCGCTTGCCGTCCAGGATTCCCATTCGGGTCAGTGCCCCATTCCGACTCCGCCGTCGACCGGGATGACGGCTCCGTTGATGTAAGCGGCTTCCGGCGAGGCCAAGAATTTCACGACGCCGGCGATCTCGTCCACGGTGGCGAAGCGGCCCAGCGGCACCTGCGCGAACACCTCGCGCTTGCGCTCCTCGCTGACCACCGCGGTCATCTCGGTGTCCACGAACCCGGGCGAGACCACGTTCGAGGTGATCGCGCGCGAGCCCAGCTCGCGGGCCAGCGAGCGGGCCATGCCTATCAGGCCCGCCTTGGACGCGGCGTAGTTGACCTGCCCGGCCGCGCCGGTCATGGCGATGACCGAGGAGATGAACACGATCCGGCCGCGCCGCAGCCGCAGCATGCCTTTAGCGGCCAGCTTGGCGACCCGGAACGAGCCCTTGAGGTTGGTGTCGAGGACGGCGTCGAAGTCCTCCTCGCTCATCCGCAGCAGCAACGTGTCGCGGGTGATGCCGGCGTTGGCGACCAGGACCTCGACCGGGCCGTGCGCCTCGGTGATCTCCTGGAACGCGCGCTCGACGTCCTCGGACACGGTCACGTCACACCTGACGGCCAGGAAGGAGCCCTCGCCCTTCACCGGGACGATCGGGGGCTCCCCGGAGCGGTAGGTCACCGCGACCTTGTCGCCCTGCTCGGCGAAAGCCCGCGCGATGGCGAGCCCGATCCCCCGGTTTCCGCCGGTGACGAGTACAGATCGGGCCGTGCTGTTGTCAGCCACGCGGTACGTCCTTCCCAATCGACGCGATGCTGTTGATCCCCCATCGGAAACGCTATCGTTTCCGCGCTCGCGCCTTACTTGCGGAGTGCTACAAAAGCGCCAGGACAGCATCGTGGAGTTCGGCTAGGTTTCAGCCCATGTCTCAACACGGCGCGGACCGGGACGGCCCGGACTCGACCAGCGACGCGGCCCGGATCGACCCCGCGTTCCTCGCACTGCCGCTGCGCGAGATGGCGCGCGCGGCCCTGGACCGGGCGCGCGAACTCGGCGTGGAGCACGCCGACTTCCGCGTCGAGCGGGTGCGCGGACAGGTCATCAGACTGCGCGACGGCCGGCTCGACGGCGTGAACGAGACGGCGGACGCCGGGCTCGCGGTACGCGTGGTGCACGACGGTACCTGGGGCTTCGCGGCGGGCGCGGTGCACACGCCGGACGCGGCGGCGCGGCTGGCCGAGCAGGCGGTGCGGGTCGCGCGGGTGAGCCGGCCGGTCAACTCCGAGCCCGTGGTGCTTGCGCCCGAACCGTCCTACGGCGAACGGGTCTGGGTGTCGGACTATCAGATTGACCCGTTCGGCGTATCCGACGCGGAGAAGATCGCACTTTTGACGCAGTGGTCGCGCCGCCTCCTGGAGGCCGAGGGCGTCGACCACGTCGACGCGTCCGTGTACGCGGTCAAGGAGAACAAGTTCTACGCGGACACCAACAACACCGTCACCACGCAGCAACGGGTGCGCCTGCATCCGGTGGTCGAGGCGGTCAGCGTCGATGCCGAGGGCAGGTACGGCACGCCGGGCGCGTTCGAATCGATGCGCACGATCGCGCCACCGGTCGCCCGCGGCTGGGAGTACCTGGCCGGCTCGGCCGCGGACGGCGCCTGGGACTGGGACGGCGAACTGGCCGCGATCCCGGCGCTGCTGGCCGGAAAACTGGCCGCGCCGTCGGTCGAGCCGGGCGAGTACGACCTCGTCATCGATCCGTCGAACCTGTGGCTGACCATCCACGAGTCGATCGGCCACGCCACCGAGCTGGACCGCGCGCTCGGCTACGAGGCCGCGTACGCGGGCACCTCGTTCGCCACGCTCGACCAGCTCGGCACGCTCAAGTACGGCTCGCCGGCGATGAACGTGACCGGCGATCGAACGGTCGCCAACGGCCTGTCGAGCGTCGGGTTCGACGACGAGGGCGTGCAGGCGCAGCGCTGGGACATCGTCAAGGACGGCGTGCTGGTGGGGTACCAGCTCGACCGGCGGATGGCGCGGCTCAAGGGCCTCAACGGCGGCCGGTCGAACGGCTGCGGCTTCGCCGACTCCTCCGGCCACGTGCCGATCCAGCGGATGGCGAACGTGTCGCTGCGGCCGGCGCCGGACGGCCCGTCCACCGAGGAACTGATCTCGCGGGTCGAGCGCGGGCTGTACATCGTCGGGGACAACTCCTGGTCGATCGACATGCAGCGCTACAACTTCCAGTTCACCGGCCAGCGCGCCTTCCTGATCGCGGACGGGAGGCTGGCCGGGCAGGTGCGCGACTTCGCGTATCAGGCCACGACAACGGATTTCTGGGGCTCGATGGAGGCGGTCGGCGGGCCCGGCACCTATGTGCTCGGCGGCGCGTTCAACTGCGGCAAGGGACAGCCGGGACAGGCCGCGCCGGTATCGCACGGCACGCCGTCCGCGTTGTTCCGGGGTGTGCGGATCCTCAACACAGTGCGGGAGGCGGGTCGGTGAGCGGCGCGGACATCAGCAGTGCGGGCGGCACCGGTGCGGGCAGCACCGGTAAGGACGTTTCGGCGCAGGTCCTGGTGGAACGCGCGCTCGAGCTGTCGCGCGCGGACGGCGCGGTGGTCCTCGTGGACGAGTCCTCGACGGCGAACCTGCGCTGGGCGAACAACACGCTGACCACGAACGGCGTCGCGTCGAGCCGGTCGGTGACCGTCATCTCCACCGTCGCCGGGGCGCAGGGCGTCTCGGCGGCGGTGCTCTCCCGCTCCGGCGTCGACCTGGGCACGATCGAGGACCTGGTGCGGGCCAGCGAGCTCGCCGCGCGCGCGGCCGGTCCGGCCGAGGACGCGCAGCCGCTGCTCGGCTCGCCGTCCGGGGCGGCCTGCGCCGAGTGGCCCGACCCGCCGGCGCAGACCTCGATCGAGGTGTTCGAGTCCTTCGCGCCCGCGCTCAGCGACGCCTTCGGGCAGGCGCGGTCCGCGGACGGGCTGCTGTTCGGGTTCGCCGAACACTCGATGACCACGACGTACCTGGCCACGTCGGCCGGCCTGCGGCTCAAGCACGACCAGCCGAACGGCCGGCTGGAGCTGAACGCGAAGTCGGCCGACCTGGCGCGCTCGGCGTGGGCCGGGTCGTACACGAAGGACTTCGCCGACGTGGACGTCACGGCGCTCGGCGGCGAACTGGCGCGGCGGCTGGACTGGCAGAAGCGCCGGATCGACCTGCCGGCGGGCCGGTACGAGACGCTGCTGCCGCCGTCCGCGGTGTCCGACCTGTACATCTACCTGCTCTGGGTCGCGGCGGCGCGTGACGCGGCGGACGGGCGCACGGTCTTCTCCGCGGCTTCCGGATCGAGGCCGCACGGAACGAGGGTCGGCACCCGGCTGGGCGTGCCCGGCCTGCGCATCTGGTCCGACCCGTTCGCGCAGGGGCTGGAGTGCGCGCCGTTCACGATCGCGCACGCCTCGTCCTCGTCACAGTCCGTGTTCGACAACGGGCAGCCGATCGACGCCGTCGACTGGGTGCGCGACGGCGTGCTGGAGCACCTGACGACGACCCGTCACTCGGCCGCCGCGACCGGCCTGCCGCTCGCGGCGGCGCCGGACAACCTGCTGATGGAGGGCGACGGCGACGCGACGCTCGGCGAGATGACCGCCGCCACCGGGCGCGGCCTGCTGCTGACCTGTCTGTGGTACATCCGCGAGGTCGATCCGCGCACCCTGCTGCTGACCGGGCTGACCTGCGACGGGGTGTACCTGGTCGAGGGCGGCGAGGTGGCCGGGGTGGTCAACAACTTCCGGTTCAACGAGTCCCCGGTGGACCTGCTGGGCCGGATCGCGCAGGTCGGGCGGCGGGAGAACACGCTGCCGCGCGAGTGGAACGACTACTTCACCCGCGCCTCGGTGCCGCCGCTGCGGATCGGCGACTTCAACATGTCCTCGGTCTCCCAGGCCAGCTGACCGCAGAGGGCGCGGCGCCCGACCACGGATTCACGGCAGGGCGCACCCGCCCTTAACCTGAGGGCCGGCCCGCCGTAGTCTGAAGTCGTGCATTCCGAGGAAGTCCACGTCGGGGACGGGGACGGACGCGAGCAGCCGCGCCCGCAGGCCCACGACGCCCCGCCGCGCGAGGACGAGTCGGTCTACGGCATCACCACGGCCGAGACCAGCCACGTCCAGGAGATCACCCAGCGACAGAAGCAGTACATCTACACCATGATGATCCGGATCGTCTCGATCACCGTGGTGGTCCTGGTGCCGGGCCTGACCTGGCAGCTGCGCGTCGGGCTGTGCGTGGTGGCGACGATCGTCCCGTTCATCGCGGTGGTGCGGGCCAACGGCGGCCCGGTGCGCGACACCGACCCGACGAACCTGATGGTCGGCCGTCCGGCGCAGGGCGAGCTCGGACCGTCCCAGCACGAGCTGCCGACGACGGGGGAAGGGGCCGACTTCATCGTCGGCGAGCGGGTCTTTCGTCAGGAGCCCGGTACTTCCGACGCCGCGGCCGGGGTCGGCGGCGGCGCCGCGCCCGAGGCCCGCGCCGAGGACAATGCGGGCCCCGACAC
>JBOHCW010000317.1:0-3554 GCA_050725375.1 Actinocrinis sp.
GTAGAAGGGCACGCCCACGGTGAGTTTGTTCGCGGGGAAGCCGCCGGATATCCCGTACTGCGGATCACCGGTCGTCCACGCCTTCATGCCGCCGTCGATGCTGTACGTCTCGTTGCCGCCCGGGATCTTGGACTCGGGAGAGTTCGGGTTTGCGTAGAGCGGGTCCTGCTCGTCGGCCGGGCCGGTGGCGTTCCAGGCCCCGTACATGTCGTACGTCATGACGTCGCCGAAGGTGAGGTACTGGCCGATCTGGCCGGTCTGGATCTTGGCGATCTTGTCCTGGCCGGAGGGCAGCGCGGCGGACAGCGCGTACGACGTGCCGTTGGCGGAGCCCGCGGTGTTCAGCTCGCTGCGGAACTCGCCCAGCAGCGCGGTGTAGTTCGCGGTGTCGGCGGCTGAGTAGTGGTTGCCCACGTGGCCGGCGGACGAGCCGGGGTACTCCCAGTCGAGGTCGAAGCCGTCGAAGATGTTCGCCGCGGTGCCGGGGCCGCCGTAGCCGCCCGAGGCCGGGATGTCGCCCTTGATGAACATGCTGATGCAGGAGGAGACGAACTTCTGCCGGGAGGCCGCGGTGGCCGCCACGTCCGAGAAGTACTTCGAGTAGGTCCAGCCGCCGAGCGAGAGCAGGATCTTGAGGTTCGGGTACTTCGCCTTCAGCTCCTTGAGCTGGTTGAAGTTGCCGGCGATCGGCTGGTTCCACACGTCGCCGGTGCCGCTGACCGAGGTCGAGGCGTCGAAGGACTTCTGGTAGTCGGCGAACTGGTCGCCGGCGCCGTCGCCCGCGTTCGGATCGCTCTCGCCGCCCGGGTCGGGGTCGGTGGCCTTGGTGGTCTCGAAGCAGGTCAGGTTGGCCGGGTCGATGTTCTCGAAGTCGTAGATGAGGTAGGTCAGCTTGCCGGCCATGCCCTCGGTGTCGAGGTTCTTGAGGTAGAAGGCGTTCTGGTAGATCGACCACTGGTCGAAGTAGGCGACCTTGATCCCGCCGCTGGTGGCGGCGGAGGCCGAAGGGGCGGTGGCCGCGGTGCCGACGACCAGGGCGGTGGCCCCGATCAACGCCCCGGTGACGCCCACCGCGACGGCGCTGCGGCGGCGCCGTCCGGGAGCGCTCGGCTCCGGGCGGTCGGCGGATGTGAAGAGACGCACAGCTCGGGCTCCTATGAGTAGGTACACCCGACCGCCCGGCGGCGCGTCTGGACTCGGCGGCGCGGACGGCGGTGTGGTGGACAACCTCGCTGGTTGACCGCCGGATGCGCCGTCCCGCGGCTGGCGTGCCGCCGTCGCCCCCGACGAGTGTCCAGGGCGATGGCGACACAGTTCTCTGTGTAGCGCCGTGCTCGTCACCGCGTCAATACATTGGACTAGACCAATACGGCGGAATCCGGCGCCCCGGCGCTGTGGGAGCCGGCGGTATGGCCGCTGTGGGACCCGGCGGCGGCGGCCCGATTTGTGCCCGTTAAGCTGACGTTCGAAGTTCCTGCGGTGTCACGTGACGATCCCGCCTTAAGGCGTGCGCAAGGAGGTGGCGGCCATGGCAGCGGTCCTAGCGTCCGCGCCGCCGGTGCAGTCTGATATGCCCGGGATGCCGGGCATGGACTCCCTGCCGCCGCCCGGTTTCTCACACTGGTGGAATGCGGCGCCTAACGCGTTCTTCGTGACGTTTATCGTGGTGCTCGCCCTGCTCTACGTCAGCGCGATGGTCCGTCTGTACCGGCGCGGCGACCGCTGGCCGGTCCTGCGCACGGTGTGCTTCGCGATCGGTCTGGTGCTGCTGTCGTGGACGACGTGCAGCAGCATGGCGCAGTACGGCATGGCCCTGTTCAGCACGCACATGCTGCAGCACATGATGCTGTCGCTGGTGGTGCCGATCTTCCTGCTGCTCGGCGCGCCGCTGACCCTCACGCTGCGCGCGCTGCACCCGGCTCCGGCCGGGCACACCGGTCCGCGCGAACTGCTGCTGAGCCTGCTGCACAGCCGGTTCGCGCGCGTGGTCTCATCGCCGCTGTTCACGCTGCCGCTGTTCATCGCGAGCCTGTACGGGCTCTACTTCACGTCGCTGTTCGACGTGCTGATGCGCAGCACGGTCGGCCACGACCTGATGCTCGTGCACTTCCTGCTGGTCGGCACGCTGTTCTTCTGGCCGGTCATCGGGATCGACCCGGCGCCGCACCGCTCCCCGTATGTGATCCGGATCCTGGAGCTGTTCGCGGCGATGCCCTTCCACGCCTTCTTCGGCGTGGCGGTGATGATGTCCTCGTCGCTGATCACCACCACCTTCGCGCACCCGCCGGCCGCCTGGGGCGTGGACCCCATCGCGGACCAGGGCACGGCCGGCGCGCTGGCCTGGGCGTTCGGCGAACTGCCGACCGTGATCGTGCTGCTGGTGCTGTTCCTGCAGTGGTCGAAGTCGGACGAGCGCGAGGCGCGGCGCACCGACCGCAAGGCCGACCGGGACGGCGATTCGGACCTGGCGGACTACAACGCGTACCTGGCCGGCCTGGCCGCGCGCGGCGGCCAGGTGGCCGAGCAGCCGCGAGTGCCGAGCGAGAGCCGCGTGGTGGCCACGGACGGGCCGGTCACCCCAACAGCATGAGACCCATGACGACGGTCATGGCGACCTCGCACGCGTAAACGGTCACCGGCGCGGCAAGGATCGCTGCCGCACCGTTGGGTGCGGGTTGCGCGACGACTGCCTTAGCCAGTCCGGCGCCGAGGTAAAGCGCGGCGGCCCACACGTAAAGCAGCGAGAGCGTGCCCAAGGTGAGCCAGAGTGTGCCCGACGATCCGTCAGCCATGCCGGGCATCCCCGCCATGGAGGACCCAGTTGAGGACCCGCTTGAGGACCCAGTGCCGGGGCCGCGATCGGTTACCGGGCTGGTCATCCGCGCCGCCATCGCGATCATCGCCAGTCCGACGAGCACGTGATGCGGTTCGAGCGCGTGCGCTGGTCTGCACGGCATGACGCCGCCACGCCGCGCTGTGAGCCTGCGCCGCGATACCCGGATCAGCCACGCGCCGAGGACGTACGCGGTCGTCGCGGAGAACAGGGCCAGTAGTCCGACGGCCATCGCCGCCGCCGGTGCCAGGGCGGCCGGCACGACCATGACAGCCATGCCGACCGAGGTGGCGAGGTGGATCGCGTCACCGCCACGGCTGGTCAGGCTGCACCCCGGCACGGCCGGCCCGGCCGGGGTGCGATCGGACAGCAGCCGCGCGGCGGAGCGCACCGCGAGCGCGAACAGTACGACCGTGCAACACCATGCCGCGAACGACGGGACGTCGGACATCGGCGCATCCTCCTTGCTGACCGGCCAACTGCTCACCGGCCCCCTCCCCCGCGCCACGGGCCCCTGAATCCCCACGATTCACCCTTAACTGGAGCAATCAGGAGCACATCCGGCGCGCAATTCGCCAGGCGCACCCCCTGTTCACGCCACCGGGCCGATGCGGCACGATGTGTGCGTGCAGTCCGTCACACCGCCACGCGCCGTACGCGCCGCGCTGTTCGCAGTCATCTGCGTCGGCATCGCGGCGATGCTGCACGCAGTGGCCGGCGG
>JBOHCW010000318.1:0-7444 GCA_050725375.1 Actinocrinis sp.
CCGAACTGCACCGTGGCGAACAGGAAGAAGAACAGCAGCGGCGTGAGCATGGCGAACTCGACTGCCGAGACGCCACGCTCGGCGTCCCGGCGGCGTCGTACGCCCCCATGCTTCATCGCGTCAGCAGTTCTTCTTGCCGTTCGCGGCATTGACTCCGTTGATGCAGTCGGAGACAGCTTTACCCTTGGTCCGTACCGCATTGCTGATCAGGGCGCCGATCACAACGACCATCGCGACCACGATGAACGTGATCACCGCCCACTCGACTGCGGACGCGCCCCGGTCCTTCTCGCCGGACCGCACGTCCGCGACGCGGCCGCGCAGGTTCACCAGCAAGTACTGCAGCGCCGGATTGACGCTGAGCAATCTCTCCATCTCAGTACCCTCCTTTGTATTTCCGCGATGTGGTCGGTCCGCGATCAGTTCAACTGGAAGATGCGGATCGCGGCCGGATAGAGAATGAAGACCAGGAACGCGGCGCACAGCAGCAGTTGCGCCACCAGCATCGACTGGGAGCGGGCGCCGGCCTTGCCCTCCATCTCCGAGAGCTCCCGCCGCCGCATGGTCTCGGCGCGAGAGGCCAGTGAGGCGCGCACCTTGGCGCCGTCGTCGGCGACCAGGTTCAGCGCCGCTCCCAGGTCGGTCAGTTCCTTGATACCGACCTCGGTGCCCAGCTCGCCGAGTGCGGACCACTGCGGCACGCCGGACAACCGCGCGTCGTTCAGGCAGTTGCGGATCCGCCGCAGCGCCCAGCCGTCGCTGATCTCGGCGGCGGTCATCAGCGCCTCCGGCAGGCCGCGACCGCCCGCCAGGTTCATCGAGACCAGATCGAGGTACGCGCCGACGACACGGCGGAAGTCCTCACGCTTGGCTGCGGCGTCCCGGCGCACTTCCAGGTCCGGCAGCATGAAGCAGACGGCGCCGGCCGCCAGGGCGAGCCAGACCGGAATCAGCGGCGTGATGTGCAGACCGACCACCACGGTCAGCACGTACAGCACCGGTACGGCCACGAATCCCAGGACCGCCAGCCCGAACTTGGTCGCCAGGAACAGCTGCCAGGGTCGCTCCAGCAACGCCAGGTCGGCGCGCACCGACCGCATCTGCCAGCCCTGGCGCGCGTAGAACTCGGCGATCCACACGCCGATGCGCTCGCGGACCGACTCCGACTCCGACCGCTGAACCGGTGCGCCGAACGTGCCACGTGCGCGCAGCGCGTCGATCCGGGCGACCTGCGCAACGGCGCCCGGCCGCGACGGCATGAGCGCCCTGATGAAGACGTAGAGCCCGAACCCGCAGAACGCGCCGAGCAGGATCTGGATCAGCATCAGTGTCCTCCTCGTCCGGACGGTTGCGCGGTCGCGGCGTCGGCAAAGGCCGACTGGCCATACTGCTGTTCTGTCGGCGCCTTGCGCACCAGGAACCGGCCCGGGGACTCGACCGCGGCGAGCTTGCGCAGCCACAGGAATCCGGCCCCGAACAGGCCGAGCACCAGCGCGAGCACCAACTCGCCGAGCGGCGTGCCGTACGGCTGGACGAAGCTGCGGTTGAACACGGCCATCCCGACCACGAAGACCACCACGGTGATCACGATGATCTGCACCGACCGCCTCGTTCCGGCGCGCTGGGCGATGACCCGCTGGCGCATGTCAACCTCTTCACGTGCCGAGTTGCCCAGCGCGGTGAGCACTTCGCGCAGGCCGGGACCGCGCAGCTTGGAGTTCAGCATCAGCGCGGCGATCACCAGGTCGGACGACGGGTCGTCCAGGTCGTCGGCCAGCAGCTGCAACGCGTCGGCCAGGGGCATCCGGCCGCGCAGCCGGTCCAGCAGCGCATTGAGATGGTCGCGCAGCACCGGGTCGGCGCCGCGCGCGGAGGCCGGGATCGCCTGCTCAAGTCCGACCGCGCCGGCGATCGTGTCACGCAGCGACTCGGTCCACATCGCCAGCGCCTCGATCCGGCGCATGGCCAGCTTCTCCGACGACGCGCCGCCGAACATCTTGTCCCAGAAGTAGGCCAGCACCACCACGGAGATGCCGAGCACCGGCCACTGGCTGGCCAATCCGACCAACAGCCCGGCGCCGAGCGCGATGATCGAGCGCCGACCGTACTTGCGCAGCGTGTCAGTGCCCGACGGTTCCGTCGGGTCCTTCGTCCTGGACGGCCAGCCGACCAGTCCGGCGACGAACAAGGCCAGACCGAGGCCGAACGCGATGCCGACGAGGATGGCCAGGCCGGTGTTCTCGGTGAGCAGATCGCCCGGCGTCACCGCGCACTCCCCTTGATTGTCGCGGCCTTGATTGTCGCGGTCTTGATAGTCGCGGCCCTGGTCGTCGCAGCCCTCGCCGTCACGTCGGACACCGTCTCAGCCATCGCGCTCACCGCACTCACCGCCACCGCGCTCACCGCCACCGCACTCACCGCCACATCCCGCTCGGCACGTACCCGTGCGCGACCAACTCTTCGAGGCAGGCGACCGGCGAATGCGGCACGGCACGGCCGTCCAGGCCCGGCGCGAACACCTCGGAAGACTGCACGCGGCCGTCCACGCCGTTGACCTCGCGCACCGACGAGACGTACCGGCGCAGCGTGCCGCCGCGCACGTAGTCGTTGCGCTTCTCGATGAAGACCACGAAGTCGATCGCGCCCGAGATCAGCATGTGCGACGCCTCGATCGGCAGCCGCTCGTCCGCCTGCAGCGCATAGGTCGAGATCCGGTTGAACACCTCCAGCGACGAGTTCGCGTGGATCGTCGACAGCGAGCCGTCATTGCCCTGCGACATGGCGTTGAGCATGGTGACGATCTCGTCGCCGAGCACCTCGCCGACGATCACCCGCGACGGGTTCATCCGCAGCGAGCGGCGCACCAGCTCGGCCATCGTGATCGCGCCCAGGCCCTCCGAGTTCGCCAGCCGCTCCTCGAAGGCGACCGCGTTCGGATGCAGTTCAGGGAACTGATCCAGTCCGAGCTCCAGCGCGCGCTCGACCGTGATCAGCCGCTCGTGCGCGGGGATCTCGTTGGCCATCGCGCGCAGCAGTGTGGTCTTGCCGGCGTTGGTCGAGCCCGCGATCATCAGGTTCTTGCGAGCCGCGACCGCCGCGGCCAGGAACGAGCCGAGCTCGGGCACGACCGTGCCGTTGCCGACCAGGTCGGACAGGAACACCTTGCCCAGCCGGGCGCGGCGGATCGAGATCGACGGGCGCCGGGTCACGTCCATGACCGCGGACAGCCGCGAGCCGTCCGGCAGCCGCAGGTCCAGCTGCGGGTTCGCCGAATCGAACGGGCGCGAGGACAGGCCCGAGTAGGCGCCGAGGATCTGGACCAGCTCGATCAGTTCCTCGTCGCTCTCGGCCACCGGCTCGCCCATCACCTCGCGTCCGTCGGCGTAGGACAGGAACACCCGGTCGCAGCCGTTGACGTCGATGTTCTCGATCTGCGGGTCGTCGAGCAGCGGCTGGAGCCGGCCGACGCCGAACAGCGCCGCGTGCACGCCGGAGGCCAGCGCCTCCTCCTCCTCGGCGTTCGCCGGGGTGCGCCCGGCGCCGACCTCGCCGCGCGCGTGCTCCTCAAGCACCTGGCCGATCACGGCGCGGGCGTACTGCCGCTCGTCCTCCGGCGACATCGGCGCCAGGCCGGACACCTGGTCGAGCCGGCGCTGCTCGGCGATCCGGTCGCCGACCTCCTGGCGCAGCCGCTTGACGAGGCCGTGGTCCATCAGGCCTCCACCGGCTGGTTCTGGAACATCAGCCCGTAGCGGCGGCTGACGGACAGCGCCACGTCGCGGGCCGAGCGGATCAGCAGCGACTTGTCCACCCGGGCCCGGCCGCGCCCGTTGATCGCGGCCGCGCCGTCCGGGTCCTCGGCGATGACGCCCAGCACCTCGCCGCCGCCCGCCGTGACCGACAGCAGCTCGCCGACCTGCGCGGCGGCCCGGCGCGCGTCCTTCGGCGGGGCGATCAGCACCACGCCGATCGGCGGACGGGCCAGCGACGCGGTCGAGCCCTGATTGCCGTGCAACCGGCTGGACAGGCCATTGACACGGTCGCGCACGTGCGCGACCTGTTCGGCGTCCGCGCGCGCGATCAGCAGCACCAGGGCCGCGTACGGCATCAGCTCCAGCGCCGGCGAGTCGGGCCAGAGCCGGCCGCAGTCGGCGACCACGTCGGCGCCGTGCGGCAGGGTGGCGAAGTGGTCGAAGCAGCGGCCTAGTTGCGGCCAGTGCCCTGACACGGCGGCGGACTGCTCGGCCGTGCCGAGGCCGACCAGGACCTCAAGCCCGCCGGTGATCCGCTGCAGGTGCTCGGGCAGCGCGGCCGCCTCGAAGCCGCGGCGGGCCGCGATCGCGATGGACAGCAGGCCGCGATTCGGGTCGAGCGGGCCACCGTGCTCGGCGGCCATCCGGTAGACCAGATCGCCGCCGTGCGGATCGCACTCGGCCAGCACGGCGCGCCGCGGCCAGGCGGCGGCCAGCGCCACCGCGGTGGTGGTCACTCCCGGAGAGCCCTTGTCGCCGGCGACGACTATCAGTGCCATGATGCTCCGGCTACGGGGTGTGCTTGTCGAAGGCGAGCACGAGGTTGCCGCCGGAGGACGCCTGCGTGACGTTGTTGGCCAGTTGTTGGGGCAGCACCAGCGAGATGTCCAGCTGCCCGGCCGTGGTGTCCGCGCCGACGTCGTAGACCCGCAGCCCGGTGGCGATCGGCGTGGTGGTGAAGCCGTCGGTGAGGTACTGCTGCCCGGTCTGGTCGCCGTTCTTGTTGGACACGAAGTAGGCGCTGACGGTGTCGCCGGTCTGGATGCCGAGCGGGTACTCGCCGTCCTTGAGCGAGAGCCCGACCACTTCCTGGCCCGGCGCGAGCGGCAGCGTGCTGGTCAGCATCTCGCCGACCAGCAGCGTCCCGGGCACCAGGTCGGTGCGCGCGGTGAGGCCGTCCATCTTGCCGCCGGTGGCCTGCTGCCAGGTCACGTAGTGGACGTTCGGGTCGACCGCTACCTGCACCTCGCTGATCGAGCCCTGACCGACCACCTGTCCCTGCGGCACCCGCTTGGTGATCTCCACCACGCCGACCCGGTTCTTCGACTGCTGCTGGAGGTAGACCGACGCGAGCGCGCCGACGACGACGAGCAGCAGCCCCAGCGCGGCGAGCGCGGGCTTGCGGTCGCGCGGCGCGGACGGTGCGCGCACGTTCGAGGGCTGCGGCCCGGAGCCGCCGACGCCCGCGCCGGGAACCGGGCCGACGCCGGGCACGTAACCGGTCCCGGCCGCGCCCGCGGAGCCGGGTGCGACGCTCCGTCCGGCCACCGCCGAAGCAGAGGGCTTCCACCCGCCCGCGCCCGGCGGTACGCCGTTGTCGTTACTGCTCGTCACGGTCTTAGGCCCCCCGGCCACTCGGAACGTACAGGGTCGTACTGCGCGCCGGACGGGCCGAGGATGACTGATGCCGGCCCGGCGCGGGTATTCGGTTTGAGGTGTCTGCTTTGTAAGTGATGTGCGTTTGTGCTCGTCACAAGCTCTGCGGCCCGGATCGGAAGCTGATAGTACCCGCACGGTGACGGTACATGACAGACCTGCGAGACCAAGATCTCAGATCATTTCTCCTGCTACGGGCCGCTCGTCTCGTTTCGCCGGTACAGTCGAGAAAGTTTCGATTAAATCCGTCTTCTGTGACTACCGGCAGCGTACCCTGCCGAGTACGATCCGTAGCCGACTTGTCAACATCGTGCCACCGGCCGAACCCAGGGCCGGGGACGGGATTCCATGCCGATGCGCCGTCGCAGCGCCCTGTCGGCCGGCCTCACCGCCGGCGCCGCGCTCCTCGCTCTGTCCGTGGCCGGATGCGGGGCCTCCGCCGCGCAGCCCCCTGCCGCACTGGGCACCGGCGCGGGAGTGTTGCAGCCCTCGAACGCGGCGACCCCGCTGGCGACCCTGCCCGCTGACGCGCCGAAGTTCGCCGTCCCGGCCGACTTCCACCTGGTGATCGACGCGGACCGGTCCGGCAACGCGACGGCGGACAAGGTGCTGCTCGACGCGCAGTACCAGTTCTACGGCTTCGTCGAGGCGCTGAGCACCGGCAACGTGGACGACAAGATTTTCAAGGCTTGGACGATCGAGGACGCCTACGCGGGCCTGTCCAGGTCGATCAGCACCTGGAAGTCGCGCGGCGAGCGGCTGACCGGCACCGATCACCTGTACAACCGCAAGGTCACGGTCTCGGGCGGCGGGACCAAGGCGGTCTACACGGCGTGCGAGGACTCGTCGCAGGCGTACCCGTTGCACATCCCGAGCGGAAAGAAGGATACGAACACCGCCGGCACGGGCAACTACACCTTGTGGCAGGGCACCTTCGTGAAACAGACCTCTGGTGACTGGGCGCTCAACCTCATCTTCACCAAACCGGGAGCCTCGCAATGCGTGGTCGGATGACGCGCAGTCGGACAACGCACAGTCGGCTGAAGTCTTCGCTGCTGTCGCTCGCCCTGGTGGCCGGCGCCCTGACTGTCGGTGTCGTCGTGGCGGTGAGTCCTGCCCAAGCGGCGGGCGGAAGCTGCTCAGGCTCGGTCTCGGGCGGCACGGTGACCGGATCTCCGGGGATCAGCGGCGGAACCATCACGCTGAGCCAAACCGTGCACTTCCTGCAGGCGCACTATTGTCCGGACACCTCGACGTCGAACGACTCCTCGTGGACTCCACCCGCCTGCTGGTGGGCCCCGGTCTTCGACCCTCAGGGGATGAAGCATTACGCGTACCGGAACTACGCGAACTCGTCGTCCGTCGATCTCACCTGGGAGCAGATGGTCCATTACTACGAGACGGACGGCGGTCTCGGCGAGGCTCGGCCTCCCGGGTACGTGTCCAACAGCGGACCGCCCTATTCGAACTGGAACATCGATGCCACACCCAAGGGGACCTGGTGGAGCATCGTGTTCAACGCGGACATGGTCGGCACGGCGAAGTTCAACGCCTGTCTCAACGAGACGATGGACGCGCACGGAATGCCGTGGACGTGGGTCCCGCAGGGCGATCCGGCTCCTCCAGGTGTCCCCGTCGTCTCCGAGCGGGACATCGCCGAATACGCCGCGTCGAAGATGGAGCTGCCTGCGTCCGACTTCAGCTCGAATCCGACCGCGGGTCAGACGGTCAACCTCCCGACGTGGGTCTGGGCCGGAGACGCGGCCACGGGAGGCCATCCGTTCGCGCCGATGGACCTCACGGCGTGCGTACGCGATCTGGACAACGTCCAGTACCTGTGCGCGACGGTGACCGCGACCGCCAAGAACTTCACCATCGATCCGGGAACACCGAACGCGATCGTGTACGACAACGGAGGAGCGGGCTGTCCGGTCACGACCGATGGCACGGTCGGGACGCCGTACGACGGCCAGAAGGACACGCCGACCTGCGGCGTCACGTACCTCCACTCGACTGCGAACGGCACGCCCTACCAG